>JANOBY010000704.1:0-5870 GCA_031411935.1 Planctomycetales bacterium
CCTCGACGAACCGCTGCCGGAGCGGATGCTCGAGACCGAGGATCGTGTCCATCGGCCAGCGGTCCGCGAGCGCCTGCAACCGAGGCTTCTGCGACGGGCTCGCCGTGAGCAGGGGGACGGCCGGACCGACCTTCGTGACCATCACGTCGCGAAGGAACTCCAGGGCCCCCGTCAAGAGGTCGGCCGGCTGCACGCCCGACAGCGACGAGGTCTCGACCACGGTCCACACCCTCGCCAGGTCGCGATCGGCCAGGCTCTCCAGCAGGTCGAGCACGCGGTCATCGGGGGCGATGCCCAGGGCCCGGTGCACGGACTCGCCGGTCAGGGCGTTCTCGCCGTAGGAGAGCATCTGCTCGAGCAGAGACTGGGCGTCGCGCATGGACCCCCCGGCGCGGCGGGCGATGGTGGCCAGGGCGTCGGAGTCGGCGCTCACGCGCTCCTTGCGGCAGATCTCGGCCAGGGTCGAGACGATCTGCTCGGGCGTGATCCCGGCGAAGTCGTACCGCTGGCAGCGCGACAGGACGGTGATCGGGATCTTGTTCGGCTCGGTCGTGGCGAAGAAGAACTTCACGTGCTCGGGCGGCTCCTCCAGGGTCTTCAACAGCGCGTTGAAGGCCCCGGTCGAGAGCATGTGGACCTCGTCGATGTAATAGACCTTGAACCGGGCGCGGCTGGGGCGCAGGCCGGCGTTCTGGCGAAGCTCGCGCACGGCCTCCACGCCGTTGTTGCTCGCCCCGTCGATCTCGATCACGTCCACGTCCTGCCCCACGGAGATCGCCTGGCAGATGTCGCAGACGTTGCACGGGGTGACGGTCGGGCCGGTGGCGCAGTTCAGGCACTTGGCGAAGATCCGCGCGATCGACGTCTTGCCCACCCCGCGCGTGCCGCTGAAGAGGTAGGCGTGCGTCACGCGGTTCATGCTCACCGCATTGCGCAGGGCCTGGACCACGTGATCCTGCCCCACCACGTCCTCGAACGTCTGGGGGCGATAGCGGCGGGCCACGACCGTGTATCCGCCGTCGTCGGCCCTCGCCGGCACGGGCGAAGGGGGGGCACCGTCGCCGTCTTCCTTGACCGCCTGATTCCTCGCCACGATGGACCCTCGAAGATCAGCTCGAACCCGCCGGTAAAGATCCGTCCACGAACTCTGGGCATTGTCGGACAAGCCCCGGAGTCCCGCAAGTCCAACCTCCCGTTCCGCGACGACCTCGCCCGACCCCGCAGGGACCTCGGGAGGTGGGCCGCACCTCCCCCTCGATCGGCTTGCACGGGGGGGAAGGCCTCGATATCTTGACGCCCCGACGAGGGGGTCGGCGGCGGAGATCGGCGGTCCGGAGGCCATGGATCGCCTCCAGGGCCATTCGCGTCACTCCCTTTCTCGCCTTCTACGGAGAGCCGCCCTCGGGGCCTAAACCGGCTCCGTGAGGTATTGCCGCAGGCAGGCCCACCAGCCCAGGACGAGCGCGATCAGCCCGAGCACGATCGCGCCTCGGGGCAGGTTCCCCGGCTCCACACGATAGGCGAGGAGCGACACGATCACCGCGGCCACGGCGCAGGCCCAGAACGCCATCTCGGGCACCTTCCACCACGCCGTGAACACCATGTTGGCCGAGGTCTCCGAGCCCGTGATCTGGGCCCAGCCCGTGATGTGGGTGGGGCCCGGGGCTTCGCCTCGCTCGGTGTGGGGCATCACGTTCAAGAGCGAGCTCAGGCAGAACAGGCTCACGGCGATCCCGACCAGGGCCAGGGCCGAGGCGTACATGACCGGCCTCCGCCAGAGGTGGCGGTGGTTCGGGTCGAGGAATCCCCTGGGCGAATGCCGATCGCGCTGCTTCATCCGAACGATACGCATCCGAGGCGTCTCCATCGACGTCGTTGTGAGAGGGTGCGACATGGCACGCGAACAGGATAGGTCCAGTTTACCGAATCGTCGTCGTGTCCTCCCGCGCAAAGGGATAAGTTGAGCCCTTTTCGCCGATCCAGGGCGCCGATCCTCCTCCCGCGTGGGGCGGACCGGCACCCGGGATCATTGCGCGTGCCGGCCGGTTTCAGACCGTGACCACGATCTTGCCGACCTGCTGGTTCGACTCCATGAAGCGGTGGGCCTCGACGATCTGGTCGAGCGGGAAGGTCTTGGCGATGATCGGTTTGAGCGAGCCGTCGGCCAGCCCCTCGTTCACGAATTGCTTGCCCTTCTCCAGGCGGGCGGGGTCGCCGGTGATCTCCATGAGCACGTATCCGCGCATCGTGAGCCACTGGCTCAGGACCGCCATGGGGGGCAGGGAGATCGGCTCGGGGCTCAGGGCCCCGTAGAGGAAGAGCGTGCCGAGGTGCGCCGTGGCCTCGGCGAGCTTGGCGAACGTGGGGCCGCCCACGGGGTCGAACACCACGCGGGCCCCCTTGCCCCCGGTGATCTTGCGGATCTCGGCCACGAGGTCCTGCTCCTCGGTCGCGATCACATGGGCCGCCCCGGCGTCGAGGATCGCCTGGCGCTTCGAGTTCCCCCTCGTGAGGGCGATCGGCGTGGCCCCGACCCGGTTGGCGATCTGGATCGCCGCGAGCCCCACGCTGCTCGAAGCGGCGGGGATCACCACCGCGTCCCCCTTCGTGAGCCCGGCGATGTCGATGAGGGCTCCGTAGGCCGTCAGATATTGCATCCAGATCGACGCCGCTTGCTCCCACGACAGGCTCGCCGGATGATGGGCCACCGCATGCACGGGCGCGTTGGCCACGTCGGCATACATGCCATACTGGTTCAGCGAGAAGGCCGGGATGGTGCTCACCGGGTCCCCCACGGCGAAGCCCTGGACGTCGGGCCCGATCGCGCTCACGGTCCCCGCGGCCTCGTATCCGTTGCGGGCCGGCAGGCTGGGCGGCTCCAGATATTGCCCCAGGCGGAACATGGCCTCGGCGCGGTTCAGGCCGATCGCCTTGACCCGGACCTGCACCTCTCCCTTGCCGGGGGGCGGCACGTCCATCTCCTCGATTTTGAGGACCTCGGGGCCGCCGGTCTCGTGGAAGCGTACGACGCGAGCCATGCCGTGATCTCCTTCGGGTGATCGATCGGTTCCTCGGTAGCCCAGCCATTCTACACCGGAGTCGAACCCGACGGGCCGGTCCCTCGGCGGTCGGGTGCGATCGGGAAGCCTCGGGGACCGCCCCAATCCGGGCCCGGACTTGCCGGTCTCGGTTCGACGGCTCAGGGCCCGACCTCGCCGACCAACCTTGTCGGACCCGTCTTGCCCGCGAGTGCCCGTGCCGCTAGTCTCGGCGGCTGGACGGCCCGCGAGGGGCCCTCTGCCGACCCGTTTGTCCTCCAGGGAACGATCCGTGAATCTGCCCGAACCCGCGCGTGAAGAGGATCCTGGGCCCGCGACCGTGGTCTGCGCGGGGGTCGTGGTGGCCGACCATCTGTCGATGCCGATCAGCCATCTGCCGGCCTCGGGCGAGCTGGTCATGGCCGATGCGCTGATCCTGAACATCGGCGGGTGTGCCTCGAACGTGGCGCTCGGGCTGGCCCGGCTCGGCGTGAAGAGCTCGGTGTGCGGGCGGGTGGGCAATGACACCTTCGGGCGGTTCGTGGCCGAGGAGCTTGCCGCCGGGGGCGTGGACGGCCGGGGCCTGGCGATCGACCCCGAGCGGGCCACGAGCCAGTCGCTGATCATCAACGTGAAGGGGCAGGATCGCCGGTTCATCCACACCTTCGGGGCCAACCGCGGGCTCTCGGTCGCCGACCTCGAGGCCGCGATCACGCCCGAGACCCGCGTCCTCTATGTGGGGGGCTACCTGATCCTGCCGAGCCTCGACCCGGCCGAGCTGGGCGACCTGTTCGGCCGGATGCGCGAGCGCGGGGTGGTCACCGTGCTCGACGTGGCCACGCCCGGCCCGGGCGACTATCTGCCCGCCCTGCGGCCGGTCCTGCCGTACACCGAGGTGTTCCTGCCCAACTCCGACGAGGCCCTGCTGATCCTGGGCGAGCCCGACCCGGTGCGGCAGGCCGAGAGGTTCCACGAGCTGGGGGCTCGCCGCGTGGTCGTCACGCGCGGGGAGCACGGCGTGGTCGCCGTGTCGAGCAAGCTGCGGGCCCGCCTGGGCACGTTCCCCGTCGAGTTCGTGGACGCCACCGGCGGGGGCGACGCCTTCGACGCCGGGTACATCGCGGGGCTGCTCGACGGCCGGGACGAGCTCGGATGCCTCACGCTCGCCAGCGCCGTCGGCGCGAGCTGCGTCCGCGCCGTGGGCACCACGGCCGGGGTCTTCAACCGGGCCCAGGCCGAGAGCTTCCTCGCCGCGAACCAGCTGAGGGTCGAGACCTTCGGCTGAGGCCGTTGGTCGCATCCGGGGGTGCTCGTCGGCTTCCTCGGGGGGCGCCCTCGCTCGTGAGGATCGGCCCTACGGGGGCAAAGCGTCACGGCATGGGGATGGACTCCCGTCGCGACGAACCCCGGTCAAATGGGTTCGTTCTGCCTCCAGAACCCCTGAAATTGGCTTCGTTTTGGGTTCGTTTTGGGTTCGTTTTGCCTCCGGCCCCCCTTTCGGCTGGCCCAGACGGCGAGACTTAAATCCTTTCCCGAATGCGACATTCGCAGGATCGGCCCTCGCAAGCCGGGCGGCCCAGTTGGGTTCGTTCTGCAAATTCACATTTTCGCGCACCCTGGGCCCCGTCCCGGTCGTCGGGCCGTGCCCGACCGCGGATCCTGATTGTCAATGAGCCCGGGCGGTGCTCGAAGCCCCCACGCCTCCCGATACTATCGCGTCGACGAAGGCCCGCGATCGCCGACAGAGCGGGCCGATCCCCGGAATCCCTCAAGATGGCCTGACAGGTTCCGCGAAGAAATCCCGATCGCCCGGCCCGCCGGTCGCGATGATCAGGATGCCGCACCCTTCGTCATCCCAGACCGTGGTAAAAGTGCCAGTTCATTTGAGTCGGAGCGTAAAATTGAACTGACACCATTTACCCTCTCCCGTCGGTCCCATCAGGATCTCCCGTGGTATGCAAAGTTCCACCTGCTTCTGAGACGTCTACCCAACGCCTCCGTCCAAGGAGGATTTACATAGGCTGAGGATCGCCCGGCGGGTAGAATCTCGTGGCATGGATCCCGCTGGCAAACCGCGGCACGCCCGCAGGATTTGAGACGGATGTAGCGTCACAATGGTGTCACTCCGAAGACCAGGCGACGAGACCCTCCGACGATTCCTGGCCGATCAATCGCATAGGGCCTTCACCTACACGCACGTCGGGGCGAGCGCGGGGGCTCCGCCCTCGGGCTACGTGGTCGATCGGACCAGCGTGGTTCTCGGCGAAGGCGAGGGCGTGTTTCTCGCCGCGAAGGCCGCGGTCCAACGGTGGGATCCCTTCCGCACGGGCTGGATCGAGGCCTGGCCGGCCGGGACCCCGATCCGTCCGGGTGAAACCGTGGCGATCCTCGCGCGAACCATGGGCCTGTGGTGGGTCAACGCTTGCCGGATCGTCCACGTGGTCGAGGAGTCGGGCCCGGTCGTGCGTTCCGGATTCGCTTACGGGAGCCTGCCCGATCACGCGGCGAGCGGCGAGGAGCGATTCGTGGTCGAGTGGGATCGTTCCGAGAATCGCGTGACTTACCGGATCGTGGCCTTCTCACGGCCGAATCACCTCCTCGCCAGGGTGGGCTATCCCCTGATGCGTCGCACCCAGAAGCGATTCGGGCGGGACTCGGCCGCGGCCATGGTCCGCGCGGTCCGGTCCTCGGCCGGCACGCCGGTCGAATGACCCGGCCGGGGCTCTCGCCTGCTCAGGCTCGTGAGCTCGCGGGACGCCCGACCTCGGCATGGCGAAAGCAGCTCACGAGGTGGTCGTTGACCATACCTGTGGTTTGCATGAACGCCGGGTG
>JANOBY010000705.1:0-38363 GCA_031411935.1 Planctomycetales bacterium
TCGGCCGGATGTCGCCCGTGAGGTTCCTTTCTGGGGCCGGCAATGTGATGGCGGCGACCTTCAGCACGGCGAGCACCGCGGCCACCATCCCGATCACGCTCAAGGCCCTGACCTCCAAGCTCAAGGTCTCCCGGCCGTCGAGCCAGCTCGCCGCCTGCGTGGGGACGAACTTCAACAACGACGGCACGGCTCTGTATCAGGCCGTGGCCGTGCTCTTCTTCGCGCAGGCCCTTGGCGTGGGGATGAGCCCCACCCAGCAATTCGTGATCGTGATCACCACGCTGGTGGCCAGCGTGGGGGCGGGTGGGATCCCCTCGGGCAGCTTCGTGACCATGCCCCTGATCTTCGCCGCGGTCGGGTTGCCGGTCGAAAAGTTGCCGCTGCTCCTCACGATCGACTGGTTCCTCGACCGCTGCCGGACGACCTCGAACGTGCTGGGCGACATGACGGTGGCCGTCTTGCTGGACCGGACGGCCGAGCCATCGGCCCACGAACCGCACGCTTCCTGATCCCCGAGGCGACCATGCACATCCACGGAATCGTCATGTCCGCGACACTGAAAGACGATCCCTCGCACGCCGAGCAGGTTGAGCTGGAGCTTGCGGTTCAGGGAGTGGGGGCCGGTCAGCCCCGCCGCATCGTGGTGCCCATGAGCGTGCTGATCGCCAACCCGGACATCGACCCCGAGGGGATCAAGGGGCACGCATTCCAGGCCAAGGTCGAACAGGAGGCCGGGGGCGGCCGATGGGTCGTCTCAAAGATCGCGTTCGCCTCGGGCCGGGTCCTCAGGCCGGACCCTTCGTGAGCATCCGGCGATAGATCCTCTCGTAATGATCGAGGACCACCGGGAGGGCGAAGGTGGTCTCGATTTTCTTCCGGGCGGCCTGCCCGTATCTGATCCGGAGATCGGGATTCTGGATGGCCCCGATGAGAGAACGGGACCAGGCCTCCGTGTCTCCCGGAGGCACGAGCCAGCCGGTCACGCCCTCGTCGATCAGGTCGGTGTTGCCCCCGATATCCGAGGCCATGCAGGGCAGGGAGGTGGCCATGGCCTCCAGCAGCGAATTGCTCATCCCCTCGGCCACGCTGGGCAAGACGAACAGGTCGGCCGTCCGAAGGATCTCGGCGGGGTCGGCCACCGCCCCGGCGAAGTGCACGCGATCTGCGATCCCCAGCCTTTCCGCCTGAGCTGTCAGGGCTCCGCGTTGCTGTCCGTCCCCCACAAGGATCAGCGACGCCGAGGTTTGCCGCGCCACGTCCGGCCAGGCGTCCAGCAGGAGGTCGAGATTCTTCTGCGGGTGAAGACGGCCGGTGAACATCACGCGAGGGCCGGGAGGGGCTTTGTCCGCGAAGGCGCTCTCGCCAGGGCGGAAATGATCCGCGTCCACACCGCTGACCGTCCTCACCATTCGATCCGCGGGCACGCCCATGGCTCGCCACTGCTGCTCGATATCCGCCGAGATCGCCGCGAACATGGGATTTCGGAGCGAAAGTCGTCGCAGAAGGCCTGAGCCCTTGGTGCGTGCCATCTCCTCCGCCTCGCCGAAATAGCCCGAACTGGCAGGCTGGACGAGGACCGGAGCCCCTTTCAGGAGGTCGCGACCCACCCCGGTCGAGATCGATTCCCACAACGCCTGGTGCGTGTGGATGAGGTCGTATCGGGGGCGAAGTCGACGGAGGGCTCCGATCGCGCTGGCAATGTAGCTGAGGCCAAACAGGGGGCCCACCGAATAGGTGTTGATCCAGCGGTGGATGGTCACGCCGTCCACCTCGTCGTCCCTCGGAAGGCCGGGGATGGACAGGGTCACGACCCGGGCGGAATGGCCTCGGCGGACGAGTTCCCGCCCCTGGGCCAGGGCCTGGCGTTCGGCGCCGCTCTGCCTGGGGTGGAAATGACTGATCAGGTAGCAGATGCGAAGGGGGGCCTCGGTCATCGAGCGACTTCGTCGGAGGGGAACACGACGTCGCGGTGGGCAACGTCATGAGGACGCCACCCACCGCGACGAGGAGAATTCATGGGCTGCCAGCCCCGTCAGTTGCTGATCCGCAAGCCATAGATCGGGCTCGAGTCCTGATCCAGGTAACGGCCCGAGGTCGCGGTGACCATTCCGTATTCCTTGGCCTTCGTGCCCGCAGGAGCCGCGGGGTCGACGACCCGGATCGTCCAGTCTCCGTTCGGCAAGAAGACCTCGAAGGCCCCCTTGTCGTCGGTCGTCCTGGTGCGATTCTGGAAGACGTGGTTCGGATCCTCGAAGACGACTTGCATGCCGGACAGGGCCTTGCCCGTGAGGCCCGAGACGATCTCTCCGCGGAGCATGTTGGGCGCGGCCGAGCCTTCTCGTGGCTTTAGCTCGGTGGCCTTCGGCCGGAACGCCGTGGTGGACTTGGGCTCCTCCACATTGGGAGGCTCGGACGGAGGCGGCAGCTTCAGATCATCCGCCGGATCGGCGGGGCGGGAGGTCCCCTTCTCGGCCGCGGGACTCGCCGGAGGGCTGATCTCGGCGGGCGCGGCGGCCTTGGGCTGAAGCGTGCGGGGATTCTGCCGCACTTGATCGTTGTAGGGAGGATCGGGCTCGCTCTTCGGCGTGCTCCTGATGCTCTTGCTCGCGGGGTCGGCCGAGGCCGCGTTCGCGGGGGCCGAGGGGGCCACGAACGGGATCGAGGTCTCGTTGCACGCCAGGGAGTAACCCGTGGCGACCGCGGGGGCGTCCAGCGAGATCGTCGTGGGCAGGTAGTAGCTCGTAGGGGTCACGTCGTAGGCGAACGTGCGGGACGTCTCGATCACCGGGCGGGCGAACAGGCGGTTGAGCAGGCCCCGCCGGTACGAGGTCGTGTAATACGTGGTGGGAGTCACCGCGTAGGAGGTGGGCAAGACGCTGTAGGCCGAGGTCACGTAGCTCGTGGGGAGCACGACCGAGGTGCTCGTCGGGACCACGTAGGTCGTGCTTGTCGGAACTACATAGGAAGTCGGGACCGCGTAGGTGGTGCTCGTCGGAACCACATAGGAAGTCGGGACCGCGTAGGTGGCGCTCGTCGGGATCACGTACGAGTAGCTCGTGGGGCTGAGCACCTGGGACGAGACCACGCGGGAGGTCGCCACGTACGACGTGGGGGCCAGATACGTGGTGGGAGTCGCAACGTACGTGGTCGGCGCGGCGATGACGGCTTCCTGTCTCCGGTGGTGATCACCGCCCACCGACACGGTGGCGTAGCCCAGCAAGGCCAGGGAGGTCGTCGCGGCGCTCGCGGCACGGGTGCAGAATTTTCGCATGGTGAGCGTCTCCGTGGGTGTCTGGCAGGGAGAGGCCGGGATCCGCGCGTCCGGACTCACTCCTGGAGGCGAAATTCCCCGCGTCTCCCACTCTTCCTACAATAGCAGACATTCACGACCGATCCAAGCGTCGCGACCGCTAAGTGCGACGAATCAGGGATAACCGTGACGACTGCCATGGAGGAAGAGAAACCATGGAAGCAATCCTCAAGCCGGACGCTCAAATATCCGAAGGCGATCCCCCGGAGCGACGGACGATCCCGCCCAGGGTGTGCCGGACCTCGCCGTCGACGATCACCGTATGGGCGATCCCTCGCACGTCCCAGCCGTCGTAAGGGGTATTGCGGCTCTTGGATTGGAACTTGGAGACGTCGATCGTCCATCTCGCTTCGGGGTCGATGATCGTCACGTCCGCGTCGGAGCCGGGCCTGAGCGTCCCTTTTGGTAAATTCAACAATGCGGCGGGAGCGACCGTCAGTTTTCGGATCACCTCGGGCCAGGTCAGGTGGCCGGGCTCGATCAGCCCATGCACGGTGATCGGGATCAGGGTCTCCAGCCCCAGGATCCCGAACGGGGCCTGATCCAGCTCGCGCATCTTCTTCTCGGGCGAATGAGGGGCATGGTCGGTGGCCAGGATTTCGATCGTCCCATCCTTGAGCCCGTCGATCACGCTCTCCACGTCGGCGTGCGTTCGCAAGGGGGGATTCATCTTGAAGTTGGCGTCGAACGTGCTCAGGCAGTCGTCGGTGAGCGTGAAGTGGTGCGGGCAGGCCTCGGCCGTCACGCGGACCCCTCGGCGCTTGCCTTCGCGCACGAGGTCGACTGCCCGCGAGGTGGAGATATGCTGGATGTGGAGCCGACCTCCGGTGATCTCGGCCAGGCGGATGTCCCGCGCCACCATGATGTCCTCGGCGGCCGAGGGCATGCCCTTGAGCCCGAGCCTCATGGACTGGAACCCCTCGTGCATGACGGCGCCCGAGGTCAGCTCCATGACCTGGCAATGCTGCATGATCACGCGATCGAACATCTTGGCGTAGAGGAGCGCCTGCCTCATCAACGACGCCGAGGAGACGGGGGCCCCGTCGTCGGTGAACGCCACGGCCCCGCCCTGGACCAGTTGGCCCAGCTCGGCCAGTTCCTCGCCCTTCCGGCCCTTGGAAACCGCGCCGACCGGGTACACGTTCGCCTTGCGCGCCCGCTTGGCCTGCAAAACGATGTACTCGGCGGCCCCCTGAGTATCGAGCGCCGGGATGGTGTTGGGCATGCAGGCCACGGTGGTCACGCCGCCGGCCAGGGCCGAGGCCGCGCCGGTGGCGATCGTCTCATCCTCCTCGTTGCCCGGCTCACGCAGGTGGACGTGGCAGTCGATCAGGCCGGGGCAGACGATCATGCCCCGGGCGTCGATCACGATCTCGGCGTCCTCGAACGCTTCCTCGCCCACGGAAAGGACCTGGCCGCGTCCCAGCCACACGTCGGCGATGCGGTCGATGTCCTGGCTCGGGTCGATCACTCGCCCGCCGGTGATATGGATGGTCCGCACGAGGAGCCTTTCAACACGAGGGAGGGTGTGTCCGGTCGGTCGGTGGGTCGCCAGCCTGGCCCATCGACGAGAATCCGGGCCAGTAGCGAGACAATGGGGGCTAAGCCGCGGTCAGTCACGGCCGAGAGGAGACGCCGCTCACCAGGTAAAGCGCGGCCATGCGGACCGCCAGACCGTTCGTGACCTGATCGAGGATCGCCGAGTGGGGACCGTCGGCCACCTCGGGCGTGAGTTCCACACCCCGGTTGATCGGCCCGGGCGCGAGCAGGAGGAGGTCCTTCTTCGCCTTCGCGATCCGCTCCTTCGTCATTCCATACAGGCGGAAATACTCGGCCACGGAGGGGAAGACGCTCCGCTGATCGCGCTCGAACTGGATGCGCAGGACGTTGACCACGTCGAGCCGTGGCAAGATCTCGTCGAGGTTGTTCGCGACCTCGCATCCCAGGCGTTCCATCGACCGCGGGACGAGCGTCGGGGGTCCGCAGAGGATCACCTTCGCGCCGAGTTTGGTCAGCCCCCAGAGATTGGAACGGGCCACGCGAGAATGCGTGATGTCGCCGATGAGCCCGACGGTGAGTCCCTCTATCGAGCCCTTGGCCCGGCGGATCGTCATGAGGTCGAGGAGCCCCTGCGTGGGGTGCTCGTGGGCGCCGTCTCCGGCGTTGATGATCGAGGCACCCACGACCTTGGAGAGAAGGTGAGGGGCCCCCGGCGTGGGGTGCCGCACGACCATCACGTCCGCGCCCATGGCCTCAATGTTCTTGGCCGTGTCGATGAAGGTCTCGCCCTTCGAGAGGCTGGAGACGGCCGCCGAGAAGTCCTGGACGTCGGCCGAGAGCCGCTTGGCCGCGAGGCTGAAGCTCGTCCTCGTGCGGGTCGAGTTCTCGAAGAAGAGGTTGAAGACGATGCGTCCGGTCAGCGCGGGAACCTTCTTGCGGTCCCTCGCCGAGATCTCGGCGAACTTATCGGCCTGGTCGAGCAGGAGCAGGATCTCTTCGCGGGAAAGCTCCTCGAGACCGAGCAGGTGCTTGCGGGTCCACGAGACAGGAGCCGCCGGGGGCGAAGCTTGAGCCGATTCGACCGGCACCGAGGCATGGGACACGGCGAGATCTCCTCGGAAGGTCAGGGCCGGGGCGGGGCGGACGGGAAGCGGACGACCTGGTCGATCGGATCGGACGGGCGGATCCGGACCCGGACCCGATCACCCTTCGGGATCGCAAGCTCCAGCCCCACATAGTCGGCGCGGATCGGGAGTTCATGCCCTCCGCGATCCACAAGTACGGCCAGACGGATCGCCGCCGGCCGGCCGAGGTCGCAGATGCAATTCAGGGCGGCGCGGACCGTCCGTCCCGTGTAGAGAACGTCATCCACGAGGATGACCTCCGCGGCTTCGATCGAGAACGGGATCTCCGTCCCCTTGAGGACGGGCCACTGGTCGCCCTTGCCCAGGTCGTCCCGATAAAGGGTGATGTCGACGGCGCCCACGGGGATCTCCCCGCCCAGAGCCGCCGCGATCCTGTGAGCGATCGGCTCACCGCGCGATTTGATGCCGACCATCACGAGCGGGGCGCCCGGAGTCCGGCCTTCCGCGATCCGCCGGGCCAGGTCGGCGATCAACTCCGTGATCCTCGGCTCGTCGCACAGGGGGGTCTCGTTCAAGTCCATCGGGCCCCTCGGTGGTTGAGGTCTCTCCGCGAGTCAGATGGTAGCAGCCCCCGGCGGGAATTGCATCGTCGGAATCGCGGGGCTTCGCCGTGCGTATCGGGGTCTGTCTTTCCCGGATCGAGCCGATTGCTTAGGATATCGGAAGAACTGTGCGTGTCGCGGATTGTCACGCCCCCGAACGCTCTGACGGAGACCTCCGTGGCGATGAAGATTATTTTGGCCAACCCTCGGGGCTTCTGCGCGGGGGTGAACATGGCCATCGAAAGCCTGGAGCGCTCGCTCGACCTCTTCGGGGCGCCCCTCTTCGTCTTCCATGAGATTGTGCATAACAAGTACGTGGTCGAGCGCTTCAAGCGCCGGGGCGTGGTGTTCGTCGAGTCCCTGGAGGAAGTCCCTCGGGGGATGCCGCTGCTCTACAGCGCCCACGGCGTGTCGCCCCAGATTCGCCACGAGGCCCGCAATCGGAACCTCAAGGCGATCGACGCGACCTGCCCCCTCGTCACCAAGGTCCACCTCGAAGCGGTCAAGTATGCCAAGGAAGGCTACACGATCGTGCTCATCGGCCATGAAGGGCACGATGAAGTGATCGGGACCATGGGCGAGGCCCCCGATCAGATGATCCTGGTCGAGACCGCCGAGGATGTCGAGAACCTCACGATCAATCCCGAAAAAATCGCCTATCTCACGCAGACCACGCTGAGCGTGGACGACGCCAACATCGTGATCACGGCCCTGCGCAAGAAATTCCCGCAGATCCACAACCCGCCCAAGGATGACATCTGCTACGCGACCCAGAATCGGCAGGAGGCAGTCCGCGAGCTTGCGGCCCGATCGCAGCTTGTTCTGGTGCTCGGGAGCCAGAACAGCTCCAACAGCAAGCGGTTGGCGGAGATCGCCGGGGCCCTCGGCCCTCACGCGCACCTGATTGATGGCGTGTCCGAGATTCGCCCGGAATGGCTCGAAGGTGTGGAGACGGTCCTGATCACCGCGGGGGCCAGCGCCCCGGAAGACGTGGTGCAGGAATGCGTCGAGTTCCTCCAGACCAAGTACGGCGCGACCTACGAGGAAGAGACGATCCGCGAGGAGGACGTCCACTTCCCGCTGCCCCGCACCCTTCGCGAACTCCTGCCCACAACGAATTGACTCTCGGCCAGGCGAAGCGACGGCTCAATTCCAGGGATGCTGCGATCGAAACGGGTCGTTTGCCTGGGATTGGGCCTCAAGTTCCGCAAGCTCTCGCGTCTGGCTCACGCACGCTTGCAGGCAGACGATCGCCGCGACGAGCGAACCAACTCCCCGTGCGAGGACCGAGAGGGCCTGGATCAGGAACCAGTTGGGGTCGCGCATCCTCATCCACCTCAACGGCCATCCGCTCCAGTCCACATGTTCGAGCGACATGAGCAGCCACAGGCCAAACCCCAGCACCGAAGCCGCCACCGCGGCCTTGCGCAGGGCGGCGACCTCCTCGCGCGATTTCGAAGTGATCGCCGGGGCCGCGAGATCGAGCAGGACGACGAGCCTGACCAGGCTCAGGCACCTCAGCACGAGGGTACGGAACGGGTCGTCGTGGGACGGGGTGGTCTGGGCGGCGAACCCAAGCCAGAGGGCGTGGTCGGCGCACCAGAATCCAAGGCCCGCCAGGGACGTGATCGTGATGATCGCGACCTGCACCTTCCGCCTGGGCACGTTTGCGTGACTCAGGAAGAGGAACGAGGCGAACGTGTAGCAGAGAAAAAGCGGGAGTTCCAGTGCATATTCCCAGTTCGGGTGGAAGAGGAATCGGATCAGGGTCAGGTCCATCGTGACCATGGCCACGACCAGGGCCACCGAGTAGAGCCCCGTGGCCGCCAACGCCAGGCTGGCGAGGAAGAAGGCCACCCGATCCTTGCGGACCTGGATCCGAGGATCGACGGGGTCTTCCCAGCCGAAGGTGTTCATCTCCACGAGGTATTCGCTCCGAGGACGATCATTCGAGTTCGGACCGGGATCGGAAGGGGTCGGTCTGCTTCTCATGGGCGTCGATACCGATGAGCATCTTCGCGCTCAGGAGGGCCGCCCTGGCGCAGAGGAGCGAAATCATGAGGTAAGTGGCCGCCTGGGCAAGCGACGAGGCGATCAGGAGCTGGAAGGGCTGGGGGCCGCGCCTCCAGCGGAAGCGCGGGGCCTGACCCGGCGGAAATCGCCAGAGATGCCACTGGAACCCGATCCAGAAAAACGCCGCGAGCCCCGCGGCCAGCCACACCCCGCGCATCCGCTGGCTCGCCTCGTCGGACTCGCCCAGATGTTCGAGCAGGTCGCCCGCCAGGCCCGCGTACAGGGTGACCTGGGCGAGGTTCAGAAGAGGAGAGATCGCCCACAGGTAGTAGCCGCCCCTCAGGTCGTTCAATGCGCGGGGCAGGCCCAGGGCCTCTCCATGCTCGATCCCCCAGAAGAACACGTCGACGGTGTTCATGACCACGAGCAGGAGGATGCGATTCCTCCACACCGGGGCCGAGAATCGCCCCACGAGCAGACACGAACCCAGGAATGTCCCCCAGGTGATGGGCGTATTCACCGCCCAGTCCCAGAACGGGCTGGCGAGGAACCGCAACAGGTCACGTTCCCTGCGGATGATCCCCACGGCGAACCCGAAGCCGTCGACGGCGAACAGGGCATAGGCCAGCGCGGCGATGGAGAACCCCGCGCGACACAGACGGTATCGAGGACGAGGGTCGATCGTCGCTTCCCAGTAGCCGGGGGTCTCCTCCACGGCGCATGATCCCTCGGGCCCGTCGTGGTCTGCCGCCTCTGAGTATAAGCCGATCGCCCAGAATTCTCCACGAGATCCAACCGGCTACGAACGAATCGCCAGGCAAATCCGCCCCCACTCCGTCTCACGCGAGACTTTCGCGGGGTCCAGTCGCAAGATGAGCCGATTGGAAGAGCGAATCCGCGTCTGGATCGCGATTTCCCACATGAGGTCGGTTCCGGGGGGGAAACCCAGGTCCTCTCCGTTCAGGCTGACCGCAACCAGGCCGGTGGAGTCCTCGACGATCAGGCAGATCACCTCTTCGGGATCATCCACTGAGGGACGATGGAAGTTCCTCCGCAACTCGTCGGGCACGTCGCGTTGGTCCCAGGTTGTCGGCAGGTCGATCCGGCCGCAAGGGCCTTCCCAGGCCCGTCGAAGATGGATCCGGTGTTCGGCCATGGAGAGGAGCCTCGCGAAACGGATTGGTCTGGCCATGATGATCGAGTGGGGCTATCATCGCAACTTCTGTTTTGACCACGATTCGTCGCCAGGGAAGGTCCGGATCGACCCGCTCTCGGTCTCCTCTCTGAGGGAATCCATCGACCGGCCCTGATAGGTATGGTCTTCTTCGCAGCGAATGCTGCCGGAAGGCGTCCTGTCGTTCGCGTCCGAATCGGTTTCGCCGAGGTCAGACCCCAACCGTCTCGGATCGCCCATGAGCAATGGCCCCCCGCACGTCGACGCGCGGACGCAAACGCTGACCGGTGTCCAGATCCTCGCCACCGGAAGCGCCGTCCCCGAGCGAGTGGTCACGAACGACGACCTCCGCATCTCTCACGGGTTCGATCCCGAGTGGATCGTGAACCGGACGGGGATCCATGAACGCCGGTTCGCGGCCCCCCATCAGGCAACGAGCGACCTCTGCTCGCAGGCGGCCTCGCGGTGCCTCAAGGCCGCGGGCTGCGACCCCTCGGAGGTGGACCTGCTCGTGCTGGGGACCATGACCCCCGACATGGCGTTCCCATCCACCGCATGCCTCGTGCAGGATCGGCTCAAGCTCAACTGCCCCGCCTTCGACCTCCAGGCGGCGTGCGCGGGCTTCATCTACTCGCTGATCACCGCCTCTCAGTTCGTCGCGGCGGGGACCAGCAAGAGGGCCCTGGTGGTCGGCGGCGACTGCAATAGCCGGGTGATCAATCCGAACGACCCCAAGAGCTTCCCCCTCTTCGGAGACGGGGCGGGCGCGGTCCTGCTGGCCCCGGGCAGCCCGGACCAGGGGATGGTCGCCTACCAGTTTGGCGCCGACGGCTCGGGGGGCGACCTCCTGAATCGCCCGGCGTGCGGGAGCCGCATGCCCCCCACGGCCGAGGCCATCGATCTGGGGTTGCATTACCTCACGATGGACGGGAGGGCCGTCTTCAAATGGGCGGTCCGCGTGCTGACGGACTCCACGCACGACGTGCTCGCCCACGCCAAGGCCACAGTGGCCGATTGCCGCTGGTTCGTCCCGCATCAGGCCAACGTGCGGATCATCCACGCCGCGAGCGACGTGCTCGGTTTCGCGCGCGAGAGCGTGTTCAAGAACCTCGACAAGTACGGCAACACGTCGGGCGGATCGATCCCGATCGCCCTCGACGAGATGAACCGCGACAATCAGATCACGCCCGGCGATCTGCTCCTGATCTCGGGCTTCGGGGCCGGCCTGACCTGGGGCACAGCGCTCTGGCGATGGTGAGAAAACGCCGGCGGGCACGAGCGGGGTCGAAACCTCGCCCGTGCCCGCCGGGTCGTTCATGCCGCAACCTCAAGCCGGGTCAGACAATCGGGGCGAACCCGAGGGCAGATTGCCGGACTTCCTCCGTGCGAACACGCCGGTGCCGAAGTTCCGGAGCACCGTCTGCTGCCCCGTGCTGTACACACGCCCGTTGAGCCGCCCGTTGATGGCGCCCGGCCCGGCGGTGTCGTTCCCGTTGCCGTAGATGTTGTCGTTCGGCCGGTAGGTGGACGAGATGACCGAATCGACCAGGTCCCCTCGCTGGCGGAACTCGCCGATGTGGCTCTTGGCCCGCACCGCCTGGAGCCCGTTGACGAACGACCGATAGTCGTACCCGGCCACGATCTCGCTCTGCTGCGAGATGCCCACCACATTCACCTCGCCGATGGAGGTCGCCGACACGATCGCGGCATTGACCAGGGCCTGACCGGGACGCGGGTAGTAGGACGTCTGGCCCTGCGTCTGGTTCTGGGCGAAGTCCGGATCCTGGCCCGTCTGGAGGATGAGCCTGGACGGACCGACAACCACCTTCTTGATCCGCTTGCCCACAACCAGGGCACCGGTCAGGCCGCGGCTGGGATAGCCCGCCTGGGCCCCGTTGGTCCCGTACTCGGTGGGATTGAGCGGCTTTCCGGTCGGGTCGCCGGCGCCTCGCAGGAACTTGACGGTCCCGATCTCGCCGCCGCTCACGTCCAGCCCCACGGCGTCGGCCGTGCCGCCGAAGGTCGCCCGGTTGAGCCTCTTCAATCCGCTGAAGCCGCTGCGGAAGATTTGGGTCTGGTTGAGGTTGGCGGGGGCCGGGGCGTTCTGGCCGTTCTGGGCCTGGAATGGCTTGCCGGCGCGGGACGCCGTGAAGTTCCGGGCCGAGCCCACCACGTTCAGCCGATTCACGGCGTTGGCCCGAAGCGAGGTCCGCCCGGTCACGTCGACCCTGGGGAAGAAGAACTCCAGACCACCGTTGATCGTGGCCCCGGTGGCCGACCCGATGTTCAGCGAGTGGACATTCCCGTTAACCAGGATGTTCACCGTGGTGTCGGTACGCGGCCCGAGGCCCTGCTGTAGGCCCAGCGACGAGTCGATGACCGTGTTGAAGATATGGTCAATCTGGATCGTCGGTGCCTGCTGCTTACGCAGCGGAGTCGTGGGGTCGCCGATCACGACCTCGAAGCCCTGGTCCGGACCGAAGCCGTTGCCGGCCACGTCGGCGATCAGGTTAATCGCGTGGAACGACAGGGTCTTCACGCCGCCGGGCAGGAAGATCTCGGGGCCGGTATTACGCGGCTGGCCGGCGATCGAGTTGACCGTGGTCGAGAGCGTGAACCCATTCAGGATGATGGATTGAACACCCTTGCTCGCGATCAGGTGATTGAACCGGACCTCGCCCACGGTGGGGGAATCGATCAGGCGGGCGGTCGCCGTGACCTGCCCCGTCACGTAGGTGCGATGGGGGTCGCTCCCGATGATCTGGATCGTGTCCAGGTCATCGTCGAGAGAGCCGTCATTGGGGGTCGCGTCGGTCACAACGAGCTTGCCGGGCCCGTGCAAGATCAGGCTGTATTCGTCGCCGTCACGGTCCTTCCCCGTGAGCAGCCGCCCTTCGTTGTCGAGGCGGGCCAGTTGCCGGTCGCCAAGGCCAATCGGATGAGTCACGAAATTTCGGCCCAGCCCCGGGTTGACCGTCCGCGGCTGGATGAAGTCGAACGAGTAGTAGTTGACCGCGCCCGGGGGGAGCGTGAGCATCTCCCGGCGCTCAAGATTGTCCACATTCGACCCCGGCGTATGCCGGTTCTTGCGCTCGAGGCGCGGTCGGATCCGCTTGCTTGCCATGATCGGAAGACTCCCTTCACAACGTCCGCCGCGCTCGAAATCAATCCCTTGATCCGAACTCGTCAGGGCCACAATCCGCGGCCCGCGAGGTCATGTCGGTACGATGGTAAGGGTTGATCCGGTCGTGACGACCTTGCTGATCCCAACCTCTGACCACGCAACAACATCGGTCTTGTGTCCTGAAATCGGCCGGAACATCGGGAACACTTCAGGGAGGATCAAACTTCCTGTCAGTCGCCCATCCGAAAGCGACGAGCGGGCCGGTTGCGCCGATCGCCCCGGTGGTTCGGTCGGCCGAGGTGTCGCTCTGCTCGCCATTGGCCCCGATCGATCGCGCAGGCTGATCTTCACGGCGCAGGGGGACGATGATAAAGATAGGGCCATGTCTTGCTCGAGCGCTCGGGCGGGACGGCCGACAAGCCGGAGTCCTGCCCGATGACGAGATCGCGTGTCCTCTCCCGCGTCCTGATCCTGGCGATGGGCCTGCTGCTCATGGCGGGCAATGAAGGATGCGCCCATCGTCGCCAGAGCTATTCCGGCAGCGACCTCGGCCTGAGGGAAGGCGTGCACGTCCGCGCCCCGTTCGTGGACGTCCAGGTCAATCGCAAGCCGAAGCCCGACGAGCCACGGCTCTCTCGCCAGCACGACGACGACGATGACGATGACAACGATTGATGAGCCCGCAGCTCTTCCTCGCGTCACTCAGGGGGCGAGTGCCAGCTTGATCGCCCCGGCGACGGGTTCGCTCACGCGACACGGACGGACCGAATAACCGGCCTCCCGGACGCGGCGGATGAGCGTGGATTCCACGCCCTCCGAGGAGAGAAGGAACCCACCCGCCAGGGCGAGGGGCAGGGAGGTGCAGGGGAGCTCCAGTCGTCGGGCAAGGGCAAGGACAATCTCGGCCAGCGCCTCGCCCGCCGGTTCGAGCAATTCGTCATGCAATCCGGGATCGATCCTCGCGGCCTGCACGACCACGGAGGCAAGCCTGGCGATCCGGGGGCGATCGAACTCGGGCGAGTAGACTCGACTCACGAGGGCCGAGGGGTCGGGCACCTCCGTCGCCCGGCAGATCGCATGCGACAGGGGATCGTCACGCCAGTCCCCCTCAACGCGACCGTCGAACCGCCTTGCGACGAGCCGAAGCGCGGCAATGGCCGTCCCGTAGCCGCTGCCTTCGTCGCCGAAGACATGCCCCCAACCTCCGGCTCTCGCCCGTTCTCCCGACGGAGAACGCCCCACGCCGATCGAGCCGGTCCCGGAGATCAGGGCCACGCCCCAGCATTCGGGCGTGCCCGCCGCGAGGACTAATTCCGCGTGATTCACCAGGAATACACGGTCGGAAAACGCCTGTTCCCGGCACCAGGTCTCGACCCTCGCGCGATCGTCCTCATGATCGATCCCGGCCAGGCCCAGGCAAGCGGAGTGGACGTGGTCGGTGGCGGCCTCACTCATGGCCAAGGTTATCGCCGTCCTGATCGCGAGGAGCCCCGCGGCCTCGCCCGTGGCCTTCATGTTCGAGGGGCCAACCTCGGACCGCCCCAGGATCCGTCCATCGGAGGCCGCTACCTGCGCGACCGTCGAGGTGCCTCCGCCATCCACGCCAAGGACCAATCTGCTCATCGTCGAGGGGTCGCCACTCAGGAAGGATGGGGATCGGGCTGGAGTCGTTCCCACCGGAATCGGAAATCCCCGGAAGGGCTTATTCGCTCGGGTCCCTGACGTTGTATTCGAGCTTCCAGCGATGCTCGTCGCGAGTGCTCTGGCACCAGAGGTCCAGGGTGCCGACCTCGGTGACCTGACTATGGAGCTTCACGGGGACAATCTCCCCGTCGCGGCCGTCCTCGGCTCCCAGGGCCGTTTCCAGGGGGGCAAGCTCCTGAAGTTCCTCGGGGGCCCAGCGCTCGAGGACCGTGCCGAGCTTGTCCTCTCGCCGGGTCGTCGAGCCCAGGAAGCGGAATTCCGCGGGTTCGCCCACGACGAGGCCGAACTCGGGGCCGGGGACGTCGGCCTCGGCCCCTTCTTCCATCCCCATGGGGACCACGCACAGGGCCTTGATCGGGGGCTTCACGCCGGGAACCGCGGGCGCCGCCGTCTCGATCCCGATGTAGTAGGCACGAGCGACCCCGCCCCGGATGCGGATTCCCTTGCCCTGACGCACGAGGCCGTAGTACGCCGCACCCAGGGCCACGGCCACGTCCAGATCTCCCGAATCGAGCGCCGGGACGGGCTTCCCGGACCACTCCGAGAGGACTTCCACGACACGATCTCGCAGAGGGGCTGCCTGGAACACGCCGCCATTGAAGAGCACCGCCGAGGGCTGGAGAGAGGTCTCGCCCGAGTGCAACGACCCCGCCTGACGGTTCAGGAATCGCGCCAGGTGGCGGGTCACGGCCGGGTCGGCGGCGTAGGGCAGGCCGATCTCCGTGAGCCCGACCCGGCGGCCCCTCGCGGGCTGATCGGTCGGCGCACACTTCGGGAAGAACCCGTCGAGCAAGCTTGCGTTCAGGACCTCGCGCGAAAGCTCCGTCTTGACCGACCCGCCGATCACCTTCGAGCCACGTCCGAGCAGGGCCACGGGCGCGGTTTTCTTTGCCGGGTCCGAGAACAGGGCTTCCTTCGCGTTGCGGCAGGCATAGGTAAGGGCAATCTTCTGCGAGGCATCCAGCGCCTCCATCCCGCCCGGAAGCCCGCCCCCCACGGCGTAGGCGAGGGCCAGGTCCATGTTGTCTCCGCCGAGCAGGATGTGCTCCCCTACGGCAAGGCGGGTCAGTTCCAGGTCGCCCGATTGCTCACTCACGCCAATCAGCGTGAAGTCGGTCGTGCCTCCCCCCACGTCGCACACGAGGAGGAGGTCGTTCACCTTCACGTTGCGGCGCCAGGATTCCCCGCGAGCCGCGATCCAGGCATAGAAGGCGGCCTGGGGCTCTTCGAGCAGGGTCACATTCACGAGCCCCGCGGCGCGTGCGGCCTCGATCGTGAGGTCGCGAGCCGAGGCGTCGAACGAGGCCGGGACGGTCAGCAGGATCTCCTGCTTGGCCAGCCGATCATCGGCCGACTTGCCCATCTTCGCGTTCCAGGCATCCCGGAGATGGGCCATGTACGCGGACGAGGCTTCCACGGGCGAGATCTTCGCCACGTCGTCGGGCGCATGGAAGGGCAGGAGCTTCGCCTTGCGATCCACGCCCGAGTGGGAGAGCCAGCTCTTGGCCGATCCCACGAGCCGGCCGGGCACCTTGGCCCCGTGGTCACGCGCGAAGGCTCCCACCACGGCATCGCTCTTCTTCTTCCAGGGCAGGTCCAGGGCCGATGCGGCAAACTCGTCGGAGCCGGGCAAGTAGAGGAAGGAGGGCAGGACCGGGCGGTCGCCCACGTCCCCCACGCCGACGACCTGGGGGATGGGGAAGGTGTGGATGGGCGCGGGCTTCCCGTCCTCGGCTTCACGCAGGTCGGCGTAGGCCAGGGCGCTGTTGGTGGTTCCCAGGTCGATGCCAACGACGTAGCGGGCCATGCGTGCGGTCTCGGCTCGGGGAAGGGGAGGCTAGGCGATCTCGACCTCGGCGGGGGCGAGGACCGCGGTGTCGTCGCGGGCGCCGGGGACCACGGGCAGCTGCGCGGTCTTGACCCTCCATCCGTGGTGCTTCAGCACGCCTCGGAACGGCGGGGAGCCCGCGACATTGCCGGTCAGACGCACCGTGGCCGGGTCGAATCCGATGGGGATCGTGACCACGGCCTCTTCGGGGTCGGACATGACGGGCTCGATCGTCAGATACTCGCGCAGGGCCTTTCGGCATCCCTTGTGGATGTCGCGGACGGCCGCGCCGATCTGGGCGTCGCTGTAGCCGTCGATCTCCTCCTGGAGGAAATCGACGAGCCTCCCGTCTCGCTGGAGGATCGAGAGCACGCGAAGGTCGGGGCCGGACGGTGTGTTATGGAATAGCGGCGCGACCCGCGATGCGAAGTTCGCGTCGGTCAGGATCGACCAGAAGGCTTTGAGCGACAGGACGAAACGATTCACCGTCGGAGGGCTCCCCATCGCCGGGGCCGGGGCCGCGAAAGGGCGGCACGGCTCATCGCGATCTCCCCCAGTTTACCCGTCCTGCATGGCGATGGGAACGGCCACGCCCGCTGAGCACCGTGGAGTCTCGCGGATTCATGGACAGTCTGACTCCGAATGGGTTAAGATCCGCCAACTGCCGCGACCGACCGCACCACAGACCGGGAGATCGACACCATGCGTCGCGTTCGCTTCACGATCGGTGGATTGATGGCCCTGGTGATCGTCGCGGGGGTGGGATTCGCGGCCCTGAGGTCGCCCACGAAGCTTTGGGATAGCGTTCTGTTCTCGACCATCTTGGTCGTGCTGGGAACGGCGACTCTCGGGGCGTTCCATTTTCGTGGAAGGACGCGAGCCTCGTGGGCTGGGTTCGCGGCGTTTGGGTTTGTGTACCTGGCGATCACGAGCGGCCCCTGGTCGGCGCCGATCCTTCCCAGGCTGATCACGACGGAACTTCTCGACCAGTTCGATGCCTTGCTGCGCCCTCGTACTGGAACCATGGGGATGACCTTCGCCGCCACCGGAAGTCCCCCCGGCACGGCGACTTTCACCATGCGTGGTTCCGGGTCGACCACGATCCAGGCGCAAAATTTCCAGATCTGGACGACGGTTGGGCAACCCCTGAAGCTGGATTTCCTCTACTTCGTTCCCATCGGCCAGAACCTCTGGACGCTCATCGTAGCGATCCTGGGCGGGATGATCGGCGGATCGCTCTTCGGTTTTGCCGAACGGAAGCGTGAGGACGAGGCGAGAACAGATCATCTTCGGCGGAGCGACTCTCCCTCCTTGAGCCTTTCCGGTGAGCTCTCCAAACTTCTCGATCCCAAGGCATCGAGTGACCTCTCGGGTTGACGCTTCGGGGCGAAGCGGATAGGTTCCCCCGCCGATCGTCCCCTTCGTTTGTGCATGCACTTCGGACGCTGATTTCCCCCTCTTGAATCACCCCCAGACGCGGCCGGAGCCGGCATACGGTAGGGGATGCCCTTGCGGGCGGACGGACCAGGCCAGGGAAGGCCGGTCGGCCATCCGCGAGGCGAAGTTCAAGAGGGGGTCGCCGTGCTCGGTCACGACCAGACGGACAGCCAACCGGGCCATCTTGCCCGGGTTGTGCGGTGCCTAGTCCATGCCTCGCTCGCGATCGCGGCCCTGACGTCCACCGGGCTGGGCGACGAGTCCGCGCCTGCGCTCATGGCGTCGGAAGAGATCCGGCTCTCGGGCGATCGAATCCGCTACTGGGACGACGCCCAGGGCGTGCGCTGGGTGATCCTGGAAGGCAAGGCCGCCGCCATGCAGGGCACCGAGGGCCTGCGCGCCGAGGCGATCGCGGTGCGGGTCGAGAAGGTCACCCGTAGCGGCCAGAACGGCTTCGACGTGGAGGTCCACGCCGAGGGCAATGCCCGCACCGGCGACCCCGACCGCAAGCCCGCTCCCACGCGCCGGACCACGCTCCGCACCAGCGGCAAAGTGGACATCCGCCCCTACGAGCGAGGGGGCCTGACCAGGCTCGATGCCCTGACCGAGAATCTCCCGATCCTCCAGCGAGGATTCCCCGACCTCAAGCCCGAGCCCGCCGCGGCGCCTCGGGTCGATCTGGCCACACTCGGCACACCGATCCCGGTGCCGGATTCCGAGGAAGCGCCCAGGACCGACCCCGCCGTGAAGCCCGTGCAGGACGAATTCGGCGGCATGGGCAACGTGCCCATCGGCGGAGACGACGAGCGAGACCTGCCCGGCGATCCGAAAATGCCCGGGATCCTCGACCCGCCCATGGGCGGGATCGGCGACGAGCTGGCGCCTCTGCCCGACGTGTCGCCCCTGCCGGGCGTGACCGGCCCGGCCGCGGCCCCCGCGCCGGGCTTGATCTCGCCCAACTCGCGCCGGACCTTCACGGTCAGTGGCGGCAAGAACTTCGAGGTCGAGACCTACCCCACCGCCAACGGCGAGATCACCTACATCCTCCGAGGCGGGGTGAATGTGGTGGCCGATATCCCTGTGCAGTCGCCTCGCCCGGCAGGGGCACCGCAGTACCAGACGGTCGACATCTTTGCCGACAACATCGTGATCTGGACCCGCCGCGACAGCAAGAACCCGAACGCGCCGACCGACCCGACCACGGGCATCAAGCAGGATCCCGAAGATCCCTTGCAGCTCTACATGGAAGGGCATGTCCGGATCCGCCAGGACGCCCGCGAGGTCGCCGGCAAGGGGGACGAGAAGGTCTTCGACGCCGAGCGTGCCTACTTCGACCTGCGCACCCAGCGCCTCATGGCCCTGGACGGCGAGTTCTTCGCCTCGACCCCGGCGTTGCTCGCCCCTTTGAGGACCAAGGGCCGCACGATCAACCAGTATCGCGAGACCCTGGGCCTCGACCCGCAGGGCAAGCAACTCCTCGGGCCGCAATACATTCGCATTGATGGGGCCATGACCACCGGGAGCCGATTCCCCTATCCCGGCTACCGCTTCGAGAGCCAGACGATCGAGGTCGAGGACATCACCACGCCCCTCATCGATCAGACCACGGGCGGGAAGGTCGGGCCGGGGGACATCCCCGAGGAGCAGGACAAGCTCTTCCAGTTCCGCGCCTTCAACAGCACCTATTACCTGGGCAAGCTGCCGATCTTCTACCTGCCCTACACGCGATTCAACAGCGACTTCGACCCCATCCTGCGGAACATCCGGTTCCAGACCGGTAACGTGTTCGGGCAACAGATCCAGTTCGACCTGAGCGCCTTCCGGCTCCTGGGGATCGACAAGCCCGACTTCATCGACAACTGGAATATCGACGTCGATTACCTGAGCTACCGCGGCGTAGCCCTGGGTTCGGAGATCGGCTGGTTCGGCCGGGACCTCGTCCGCGACGTAACCGATCCGTATCGGAAGTCGAAGGACCGCAGCCGGCGAGGCATCGACAAGCCCTATTACGGCTACCTCGACCTCTGGGGCATCCAGGACTACGGCGTGGACAACCTGGGCCCCGGCCCCTCGATCATCACGTGGGGGCCTCCGGGACTGGGCAAGCAGGGCATCCAGCGCACCGCGACCCCCGTGCCCCAGCATAATCGCGGCCGCTCTCTCTTCCGGCACATGCAGCGCCTCGTGGGCGACGACGCGCCCGAGGATGAGGACCTGCGATTCCAGCTCGAAGCGGCCTACATCTCCGACCGCAACTTCCTGGAAGAATACTACAAGCGGCTCTTCGACACGGGGCTCGACCAGGAGACCCTGTTCTACGGGATCTATCAGCGAGAGAACCGGTCCGCCACGATCATGGCCGAGGCGAACCTCCAGAACTGGTACACCGACACCCAGTGGCTGCCAAAGGCCGAGTACACGCGGCTGGGCGACGCGTTCTTCAACGATCGTGTGAACGTGTCCACGCGTATAGGAGCCAACTACGCGAACACTCACACGGCGATCGAGGTCAACAACCCGAACATCTTCGCCTTCCTCCCCCGCGACCCCGTGTCGAACACCAGCGGAACGCTCGAAACCGGCCGAGCCTATGCCGCGGGCCAGGTGGACGTGCCCCTGAACTTCGAGTTTCTGAAGATCGTTCCCTATGCCCAGGGGCAGGTAGTGGGCTGGAACAATCAGCTCGGCGACCAGTCGCTGGGACGGCTCTGGGGAGCCGTGGGTGCCCGGGCCAATATCCTGGCCTGGCGAACCTTCACCGGGCCTCTCTACGAGAACGAGCTGCTGAACATCCACGGCCTGGCCCACAAGATCAACCTCCAGGCCGACTTCCGCACCGCTTATTCCACGCAGCCGCTGCACTACATCGGTGTGCAGGACGACCTGGACGACAACACGTACGAGTACGTCCGTCGCTACTTTGCGCTAACGAACTACGTGGGCGGCCTGCTCCCGCCCCAGTATGACCCGCGGCTCCTGACCTTGAGACGTACGGTTTCGCCGATCACCGGCACGACCGACATCCAGGATACGATCACCACGGTCCGGTTCGGGATCCACCAGCGCCTGCAAACCAAGCGCGGTAAGGAAGGCCAGAGGCGGATCATCGACTACATGACCCTGGACCTCGACACCACCTACTTCCCGAACGCCAACCGCGATAACTTCGGCAAGCCCTTCGGCCAGAACACGTACAATTACGAGTGGTTCATCGGCGACCGCACGAGCTTCACCTCCTATGGATGGTTCGAGTTCTGGGACGTGACCGGGCAGGCCCTCCTGAACGGCAACCCCCGGCACACGAACGACCCCTTCGGGCTGAGCGTGATCACAAGCGGCTTCACGATCTCCCGCCCGCCGCGAGGCAGCGTGTTCATCGGCTACTCGATCATCAACACCGGGCCGATCGCCACCTCGGCGTTGAACCTCTCGTACACCTACTGGCTCAGCCCGAAGTGGTACGCCTACACGGCCATGAGCTACGACTTCGGCAATGCGATCTTGCTCGGAACCACGTTCTCGATTACCAAGATCTCCAAAGACTATCTGACCTCGGTGGGCCTGACCGTGGACCCGCAGCGAAGCAACTACACCTTCGCCTTCGAGATCGCCCCGAGATTCAGCCCGAACGTGCGGTTCGGGTCGACGGTCGGTCAGCGGTTCGACTCGCGGTTCGCCCCGTCGCAGTGATCTTCAAGGAGGTCCACCCCTCATGACGCTCAGGGAACGGCGTGACCCGGCACAGCCCATGGCCAGGCCCCTGCCCGGGACCGACGAGCTGGAGGCCAGGCTGGCGGAATGGGGCCCCCCCGAGCCCTGGTCCGCCCGCGCGGGCCATCGCGACGCGAAGGAGAAGTTCTCGGCCGGGCTCCAGGGCCTGAAGCAGGCGCTCCGCGGAGATTCCAGCTTCTTCGCCCACGCCTACCGGGGCCTCCTGATCGCTTTCGCGGCCGCCATGCTGGGCGTGGGGCCCTCGGGTTGGTGCATCATGGTCCTGGCCGGCGGCCTCGTCCTGATCGCCGAGCTCAACCACAGCGCCATCGACACCCTCGCCAGGGCCCTGGGCGACCCCGACCAGCCCGGCGCGAAGGTGGCGCGCGACATCGCCTCGGCAGGAGTCCTGATCGCCGTGGTCGTGTTCGCGGCGGTCTCGATCACGGTCCTGCTGCTCAAGCTCAACGAACTCCTCGACTGGTGGCATTGAGCCTTCATCGGCTCAGGCCCACTGCTTCGCCGGGTTGTAGTCGAGGACCCGGACGCCCCTGGCTCGCGTGGGGGTCAGGGCGGCCTCCAAGGCGACTTTCTGGGCCTCGCGTTGTTCGGTCGTGAGCGAGCTTAAGGGTTGTTCGTCGAAGGACGGCAAGGACCGTGAATCACCCAGATAGACGAAATCCCCCTTCCCCAGCGGCGCTCGATTGACCCCTTCGGACAGGGCCTCCAGCTCGCTCCCGTCTCCCGCGCCGTAAGCGAGCAGGAGCGACACCGCGATCCCTCCCGCCTTGATGTCTGTGATGAGCCGCCCAGGGTCCCCGCCCGAACCGGCAATCACGGTCACGCGCCTCACGCGAGCCTCGGCCAGGCGACGCCATCCCTCGGCGTCCGGGAGCCCTTCGACTCCATGAGAGGACTCGACGAGCAGCTCGACACCCATGAGCGACGGCCGATCCTGGGGCAGATCCTGGGGCCGGGCGGGCCGAGAATCGGATCTCATGGGGAAGACCTCGCTTGCGGAGGCGAGATCACCAAGAATCTCGTCCACCGGGCGTCGGACCGCAGGATCGCCCACGAGGTAAAGGGTACTGGCCTGGATTGCGCGGCGACCGAGGAACTTCGCCACCCTGCGGCAATAGGCCGCGAACTGGACCGCGTCGCGGATCTCGCCCGAAGCCGGATCGACGGGATCGAGCAGGATCGGATTCTGCGAATCGAGCGGCACGAACGGCGTATGCTGGCCGTAAATCGCCACGAACTGCTCGCGACGGGCGAACCATGCTGGGGCGTCCCACGCACCGACCCGGTCCATCAGATCGTGGAACTCGGCGACCGTCATCGCCAGGTCGGGGCCCTGCGGATCGATCACGGTCAGGGCGCCGCTCGACACGGCGATGCTCAGATCCAGGGCCACGTTGCGGATTTTGTCGTCCAGCGCATCGATCTCGGCACGGGTTCGGCGGGCCCGGTCCAGGGTGAGGTTCGCCCCTTCGCGAATCCGGCCGATCAGGTCAACCGACTGGTCGAGCGACTTCCGGTAGTGATCGCCATCGAGGTAGGCCCGTTGCCATCGGCCATCGAGGTCAAAGTGGTAGATCGGCTCGTCAGCGACATAGATCGAGAAGGCCCCGCGCTTCACTCCCACGAAGATGAGTTGTCCATCCGGCTGTCGCAGCCCGATCCGTTTGGTGTACAGGGCTCCCGTCCGCAGGAGGCATTCGGCTTCACTCGACTCGGCCATGGTCGCAGGACACCCTCCGGGGCAGACGGACGGGACAAATCGGCCTCAACGCTCGGGCCGTCTTCGACTATACTGCTTTCGCCTCGACCAGGGCACCCCGCGAGGGTCCCGCGAATTCGACCGTCCGGCCGCGTCCAGGGAGGGACTCGTGACCGCAACCGACCTGACTTTGCCCCCGGACCACCGTCGACGATCCCTCGCCCTCGAAGCCCTGGGGATCCTCGCTCTCGCTCTCTGCCTGAACCTCGCCGGCAACGGCCGAGTGAGCCTGTGGGACCGCGACGAGCCTCGATATGCCGAATGCACGCGGGAGATGCGGGCCAGCGGCGACTATCTCCATCCGAAATTCAACGATCTGCCCCGCTACCAGAAGCCCGTCCTGATCTACTGGCTCATGCTCGTCGGGACGGCCATCGGCGGCGACAATCCCTTCGGCGCCCGTCTGGCGTCGGCACTGGCGGGAGCGGCGTCGTGCCTGCTGGTCTGGGGGATTGGCGGTCGCATGCTCGGGCGATCGGCGGGGAGGATCGCCGCCTTGATCCTCGCCACCGCACCAATCGTGGTGGTGAACTCGAAGCTCGCGACAACCGACGCCACGCTCGCCCTCTTCTTCCTGGTCTGCCAGATCAGCCTGTGGAAGCTCGGGCAGAGGGTTTCGACCCCCATCGCGATGACGTTCTGGGCAAGTCTCGCGCTCGCCACGCTCACCAAGGGTCCGGTGGCGCCCGCGATGATCGCGATGAGTGGCCTGGTCTCCTGGGCCTGCGGAGGCTCGACGGCTTGCTGGTCGCGCCTCCGGTGGCGATGGGGCCTGGCCCTCTTCGTGCTGATCGCGGCCCCCTGGTACGTGACCATCGGCGTGATTACCAAGGGCGCGTTCTTCCGCGAGGCGGTGGGGTCTCAGGTGATCCACCGGGTCACCACGGGCATGGAGCAGCACGGCGGATTTCCCGGCTATTATCCCCTCACAAGCCTGTTGACGTTCTACCCCTGGTCGGCCCTCTTGCCCGCGGCCTTCCTCGCGGCGTGGGTCAAACGCAAGGGCGACCCGACGCTCGGGTTCCTCCTGGGGTGGGCGATCGGGCCCATGATCCTCCTGGAATGCGTGCGCACGAAGCTCGTCCACTATTACCTGCCTGCGTACCCGGCTTGCGCCCTGCTCATCGCGTGGACGCTCGAACGGATCGCTCAGGCCGAGGTTGGGCTCCGCCGATGGCCAATGGGCCGGGTCGCCATGGGGTTGCTCGCCGGGACGGGCCTCACGCTGACCGTGATCGCCCTCGGAGGCGTGGCCGTCCTGCCGTGGTCGCTGAAATGGCCGTGTCTAATCCTGGCCCTGATCCTTGGTGCGGGCACCTTGTTCGCCGTTGAGGCGTTCCACGGAGGGCGCATCGAACGCGGTACGCTGGGGCTGGTCGGGACGTGGGCCTCGGTCCTGTTGCTCGCGGGTGCCTGGCTCCTGCCCGCGATCGAGCCCTATCGCCTGCCGCAAACGGTCGCGAGGCGGATCGCGTCGCTGGCCGACCGCGAGCACGCCCGGCCGATCCTCGCCACGTTCCAGGAGCCGAGCATGATCTACGAGATCGGCCGCCCCACGCCCGTCATGCGTGATCGGCCCTGGCTCCGTGCTCTGGTCGAGAAAGAGGGAGCGGTGGTGTCGGCTCTGTCGGAAAAGGAAACCGTGTTCCTCCGGAAAGACCTGACGCTCCAGATCGACGTGAAAGAGGAAGTCCAGGGCTTCAACCCGAGCAAGGGCCACCAGGTCAAACTCAACCTGGTGCTCATCCGCCCAGCCTCGCTTGCGAGTCGCCAGAAGTCCGCTCCGGAGCTTCGACCGAGGTAGGTCGAGCTTTCCCCGCGTTGACGGCTCCTTGACGGATGGCCTAGCATAAGTCTGCGGCCTCCGCTGCGCATGACCGTGCGCCCCGAGAGGACCGCGAGTCGGCCCACGCCCCTTCTCGTCCCGGGCCGCTCGCTCTTCCCACCCGGAGATAGCTGCATGGCGACGGAGCGACCGAAGACCCTGGGCGAACTTAGGGCCAGCGGATATCGCATGGAGACGGTCAAGGACGAGCTCAGGCGGAACCTCATCGCCAAGATCCGCGGCAAGGAACCGCTGTTCCCCGAGATCCTCGGCTACGAGGAGACTGTCGTCCCGCAGGTCCAGAACGCGATCCTCTCCAAGCACGACATCCTCTTCCTCGGGCTCCGAGGCCAGGCCAAGACGCGCATGCTTCGCCAACTCGTCCACCTGCTCGACGAGGCCATGCCGATCGTCGAGGGCTCCGAGGTCAACGACCACCCCTACGCGCCGATCTCCAAGGAAGCCCGCGACCGGCTCAAGGTGCTCGGCGACGAGACCCCGATCGCCTGGGTCGGCCGCTCCGATCGTTACCACGAGAAGCTCGCCACGCCCGACGTGACCATCGCCGACCTGATCGGCGAGATCGACATGATCAAGCACGCCGAGGGACGTTACCTCTCCAGCGAGCTGACCATGCATTTCGGCCTGATCCCGCGAGCCAATCGCGGGATCTTCTGCATCAACGAGCTCCCCGACCTCTCGCCCAAGATCCAGGTCGGGCTCTTCAACGTGCTCGAAGAACGCGACATCCAGATCCGCGGCTTTCCTATCCGCCTGAACCTGGACCTCTCACTCGTGTTCTCGGCCAACCCCGAGGACTACACGAACCGCGGACGGATCGTGACCCCGCTGAAGGACCGCATCGGCTCGACCATCCGGACCCATTACCCGCTGACCCGCGAGCTGGGCATCCAGATCTCGGACCAGAACGCGTGGCTCGGTCGCGAAGGGGGCCGACTGGCTATCCCGTACTATGTGAAGGAAGTCGTCGAGGAGACCTCGCGACTGGCCCGAGCCTCTTCGCACGTGAACCAGCAGTCGGGTGTGTCCGTCCGCATGTCGATCGCGAACCTGGAGAACGTGGTCTCGAACGCCGAGCGAAGGGCGTTGCTGAACGGCGAAAACTGGATCGTCCCGCGCGTGTCGGACCTCGCCCACCTCGGCCCCTCTGCCCGCGGAAAGCTTGAGCTGACCATGTCGGAGGACGACGGCCAGGAGGACAAGCTCGTCGAGCGCATCGTCGCCGAGGCGGTCAAGAACGTGTTCCTTTCGCACTTCGACGCGAAGGAGCTTCGGCCCGTGGTCGAGTTTTTCGAGGGCGGCAAGGGGATCGAGGTCGGGGACACCCTGTCGGTCGCCGAGGTCCTCGCCCGGATCGACAAGGTTCCCAAGCTGCGGGCCCGAGCCGAGGAGTTCGGCAAGAAGGTCCAGCCCGACCTGACCACGCCCGAGGCGCGCGATGCCGCCACCGCCGCGGCGGCCGAGTTTATCCTCGAAGGCTTGCACGTGAACAATCGCTTGAACAAGTCGGTCAAGGCAGGTTCCACATCCTATCGGCGTTGAACCGGGTCGGTTCTCACCAGACCAACAAGGACCAGGCATGCCGCTTTTTGAATATTCGAAGTGGGACGGATCTCAGGAATTCAAGCCGCAGTCGGCCGAAAAAGCGTTCGACCAGCTCGCCGAATACCTGCTCCAGTATGGCGATCAGGTCCTACGCCAGCTCGATAACCTCGACGAGGCTGATCAGCCCGACATCCTCGAAAAACTCCAGCAGGAAGGCTTCATCGAGGAGGACGGCGAGGGCAAATTCATCGTCGCCCCCAAGGGGTTGCGACGCATCCAGGAGAATGCCCTCACCGACCTCTTCCAGACCTTCCAGCGCGACGGCATCGGCAAACACGACACGCCGCAGAAGGGCGGAGGGACCGTTCGCCTTGAGGACTCCAAACCCTACGTGTACGGAGACTCGCTCGCCAATCTGAACCTGCACGAGACCATCAAGAACGCGATGGTCCGGCAAGGCGGAGGGACGCCGATCCGCCTCCGCCAGGACGATTACGTGGTCTACGAGACCGAGTATCAGACAAGCTGCCACACGGTCGTCCTGATCGACATGAGCGGCTCGATGAACCGCTACGGCAAGTACTACACCACGAAGAAGATTGCCCTTGCGCTCCAGGCCATGGTCAAGGCCCAGTACGCGCAAGATAAGCTTCAGATGATCGGGTTTTACACCTACGCGAACGTGATGACGGAACGGCAACTGCTCAACTCGGCCCCCAAGCCCGTGAGCATGTTCGACAGCAAGATCCATCTCCGCTTCGACCTCGACAACTTGCCACCACGGGTCCCGCAGCACTTCACCAACATCCATGCGGGGCTACAGCTCGCCCGGAGTCTCCTGGGCCGGTCGGGCGCGGCGAACAAGCAGATCATCGTGATCACCGACGGAGAGCCGACGGCGCACCTCGAAGGCCGCGAGGTGGTCCTGATCTATCCACCTGCCGAGAAAACCGCTCAGCACACGCTGAACGAGGTGAAGAAGTGCGCGGCGGCCGGGATCCGCGTGTCGAGCTTCGCCCTGATCGAGGATTACTTCTATCTCGGTCTCGTCAACTTCGTCGAGGAAATGGCCCGCGTCAGTCAGGGAGTGGCGGCTTACTGTTCGGCCGAGGAGCTGGGCAAGTACGTGTTCGACAGCTTCATCGGCGGCCGTCGGTCTCGCAAGACGGTCAAGTGAGCCTCAAGAGATCACCCCTTTGGGCTTGGGCTCCTTGAGCATCGCACGCAGATGCGGATTGAGCCCATAGCCCAGGCTGATCAGCTTCATCGGGTGCAACGTCCTCTTGGGGATGTTCTGCTCCATCTGCATGCGGCAGGTGGAGCATTCGGTCGCGCCCAGGTCGAGGTCGGCGTCCTGCAACCGGCTTCTCAGGCCTCGCCCCGCGCGGAGCGATGAGCGAAAGTTCCGTCGCGAGAGCCCGTAGGTCCCCGCGATCCCCGAGCACCCGCGGTCGATGAACTCGACCTCGATCTCGGGGATGCTGCGGATCAGGTCGAGGCCGGGCGTACCGACGTTCAGGGCCCGGAGGTGGCAGGGCTGGTGATATCCGACCCGGGCCCGGATGGGGAACTCGGGACCCCGCAGGTGCCCTCGGTTGATGAGCCCCGCGAGGTAATCGCCCACGTCCACGGTGTTCGCCGCAACGAGCGCGGCGTCGAGGTCGTCGGTCAGCCGAAGGGCCTCTTGCTTGAGCATGAGCGCGGCCGTGGGCTCCGAGCAGACGATGGTGTAGCCGTCCCTCACGGCATTGCTCAGCACGCGAAGGTTGGCGAGCAAAAGCTCGCGGGCTCGGTCCAGGTCGCCAGCCACAAGGGCCGGCATCCCGCAGCCTCTCTGACCTTTCGGGACGTAGACATTCACCCCGGCATGTCTCAGCACGTTCACGACGGTTTCGGCCAGATCCTGGTCGAAATGGTTCGCCATGATGTCCACGAAATAGGCCACCCGGGGCCCCGGCGCGTGCGGGTCGGGGCGCGTCCACCCCGCTCGCTCGGCACGCCGGAGGAACGAGCCCCGGTGAGCTTGCGGCAGGCGACGGAGCCTAGAGAGCCCCACAGCCCGTTCGAGGACCCATCGCGCCGCGCGACTTCCCATGAGCCCGTTGAAAAGCACAGGCAAGCGGCTCGCCCATCGGGACCAAATGTCGATCCGCGAGAGGATCCAGGCGTCGGGCGTGAGCCCGTGATCGGCCACGTAAGCGGCCTTGGCCTCCATCATGAGCGACGACACATCGACGCCCGCCGGGCATTCCTGGCGACAGAGCCCGCAATGCACGCATAGGTCGGCGTTCGCCTTCAGCTCTTCGCCCGCCCAGAGCTTCGGGTCAAGCATGCCCGACGCGACCTGGCGGAGCAGATTCACCTGGGCGCGGGGCGAGGCCGCCTCGGCATTCGACGCCCGAAAGCTCGGGCACATCCGCAGCGAAGGCTCCTGCGTCCGGCAGGCGCCGCAGGCGTTGCACGCGGAAACGTGTTCGTCCCGCGAGCGATCGGGCCAGGAAAGCAGGACGGGCAGGGGGTTGAGCACCAGGGCGGGATCGGTCGGTGTAAGCCGCTTCAGGTCGTGGGAGAGCAGGTGGGGGTCGTCGCCCACCACCTTCCCGGGATTCAGAAGATTGTGCGGGTCGAAGGCGTTCTTGACCTCCCGGAAGACACTGGCCAGCTCGCCGTACTGGCGACGGATGAACTGAGTCCTCACCAATCCGCTCGCGTGCTCCCCCGAGATCGTCCCTCCGCATGCGAGCGCGGCCTCGGTCACGGCGGATGCGAGCGGTTCGAGCCGGGCACGATCCTCGGCCGAGGTCAGATCGAGGAATGGCCTCGCGTGGATCTGGCCGCAGCCGGCGTGGGCCTCAATCGTCCCGGCCACTCCGAACTCCTTCAGGACCGCCTGCAATCGCGCGAGGAAGTCCGCGAGGGCTTCGGGAGGCACCGCCACGTCGTCGAACAGAGGGACCTCACGCGCCGGGCCTCGCGCCTTCAGTAAGGCCGGCTCGATGAACTTGCGGAGCCCCATGAGCCGCTCGCAGTCCTGCTTCCTGGACACCGTCAGCGGGTCGGCTACCAAACCTCCGCGACGCTCCATCCGACTGGCAAGCGACTGGACGCGGCGTGCGACCAGCCCCGGCTGGTCCCCCTCGAATTCGATCACAAGCGCCGCTTCGGCCGCCTCGGGGATCCACGCCCGATAGATGGGGCTCAGGTCGCGGGCGAGACTCAAGGTCCGCCAGTCGTGAAGCTCGCAGGCCGACGGGGAATCCTCCAGGCAATCGACCACGGCATCCGCGGCGTCGGCCAGGCGTCCGAACGGGAGCAGGATCGCCCCCTGCGCGGCGGGGATGGCCACGGTGGAGAGGGTGGCCTCGGTCACGAGGGCCAGCGTGCCTTCCGAGCCCACCACCAGCCGGGCCAGATCGAGCTGGCCGGCCGAGAGAGACGCCTGGATGGCGTATCCCGCGCGATTGCGCACGGATCGCGGCCAACGGCGGGCGATGTTCTCGGCGTGATAGTGCAAAAGAGTGCCGACCTTGCGGCCCACGAGCTCGGCGTAGGTCTCACTCTCGCTCTCCATGTGGTCGGGAGGCCACGGCGAGGGAGCGAGGTCGGCCACTTCCCCGTTGGCGAAGACCACCCTCAGTCCGCGCACGTGGTCGGCAATCGAGCCGTAGGCGAGCGAGCGGGCCCCCGACGAATCGATGCCGATCATCCCGCCGATCGTCGCGCTTTCGGACCCCGAGGGGTCGGGCCCCAGTTTGCGGCCGAGAGGAGCGAGCTGGGCGTTGAGCGAATCGAGCACCACCCCGGGCTGGACACAGACCGAGTCGGGGCGGATCGCGATCACGCGGCGTAGATGGCGCGAAAAGTCGATGACCAGGCCCGGACCAAGGCTTTCTCCCGCCACTCCGGTCCCTGCCCCTCGGGCGTGGAGCGGGATCGAGTTGGAGGCGGCGTACTTGACCAGGGCAACCAGGTCGGCCTCGGTCCTCGGGGCGACCACGCCCAGCGGATCGATCTCGTAAAGGCTGGCGTCGAACGCATAGGGGGCGCGTTCGAGCGGTTCGAAAAGGAGTTCCCCCGCGATGAGGCCGCGCAGGTCGTCGTAGATTTGCGCGCGTTGATCATCCACGGTGGCGGGGCTCAACAAAAATCGTCAATGCGGGGGAGGGGGGGAATTGAGTGACTCGAACCGGCGCAGACGGGGCAGGGCTCAGGAGGACGCTTTCGAACGCTCAGCGCGGAGTTCCTCGGCACGCATCCGTTCCTGGCGATAACGCTCGCCCACCGACAGATCGAACGGGACGAATCGGTCCGCGGGATTCGACCCCGGTCCGCGATACTGGCCCAGGCAACGGTAACAGATGGTCACGTCAGGCACGAGGTAGTACAACACGACATCCACGGCCGCGGTCATCAAGAGGACGGCAAACGCCCAGATCGGCTGGTAAAGGGCCCAGAACACGGTCGAGCCCGCGAACCCGGCAATCACGATGCCCAGCCCAAGATTATGCGGGAAATCCTTTTGAATATAGAGGTCGTGCGTATCGCACCATACGCATGCCGAGAGCCCGTCGGCCTTCGACGCGGTGCGATGCAGCTCGCGGGTCGCGCCGCAGCTTGAGCAGGTCGCCTGGTATTCGTCTTCCACGTGGCCCAGGCGATTCACCTGCGTGCAGTTCGGGCACTCGTAGGTCAATTCCATCACAGCCCTTGAAGCAGAGGCAGACGGAGGACGGCAAGTCCACTCAAGATAACAGATAGGGCCGAGATGCGGACAGGGCCGCGTCAGAACTCGATGCCCGAGCTCCGCCCCAGGATCAGGCCCGTGAGCTCGCCGAAGAGCACGAGGGTCATGGCGATGTAGAGGATCCCCGTAGCCGACTGCGTGGAGCGGATCTGCACCGTCTTCCACGTGAGCGTGGTCGCCAGGGCCGGGCCCAGGATGCCCATCCCCCAGCGCATCCCCAGGAACATCGGCCCCGCGAAGTCCCCCTCCACGGCGGGAGAGGAAGCGTGCAGACCCAGAGCCAGCGAGGCGAGAACCGTGCGGATCACCAGGGCCACAGCCATGATCGCCACAAGACCTCGCAACGGGCGGATGGTCATCGCCGGGGCCGTGAGATAGTGATGCCCGAGCAGCATGGCCGTGAGGGTGGAGCCCATCAGCAAGGAGGACGCTAGTCGAGACGCGGCATTGAACCACGAGACTTCCTGGATTCCGCTGCGAGTAGCGAACGACATCCACCCCATCAAACCCAACGCGATCGCCACGACTAGCCCCGTGAGCGGTATCGCCACGCGAGGCAGACCCAGCCCCCAGCAGGCCGACGCCAGGTAGGAAAGAAAGGCCCCAAGCATGGTGACGACCAGGATCGTCATAGGTACCGACGAGCCCTCGGAGAGCGACGCCCCCACCAGCAAACCGAGCGCGACGAGGCAGTGTGTCCGAAAGAACGCCAGCGGGACCTCGCGACTGGACAGGACGAAGAGCATCCCCAGGATCCCGCCGACGAGCCGGATCGAGAAATCCGCGAGCATCGGCATGGCGGTCGGCATGAACGTCGCAATCACCGCCCGCGATCCTTGGCCATCATCATGGCGCAGTACTCCGAAGCAGGCCGAGCACCTCGGAGCGGGTCGCGAGCTTGTCGCGGAAGGCCCCGAGCATGGCGCTGGTCACGCATGAACTGCCCTGCTTCTGGACGCCCCGGATCGTCATGCAGCTATGGGTGGCCTCGATCACCACGGCCACGCCTCGGGCGTTCAGCTCGGTCATGAGCAGTTCGGCCAGCTCCACCGTGAGCCGTTCCTGGACCTGGGGCCGGCGAGAGAGCAGGTCGAGAACCCGTGGAATCTTCGACAGACCGACCACGTGACCGTTCGGCAGATAGGCCACATGGGCCACTCCCGTGAAGGGGAGCAGGTGATGCTCACAGAAGCTGGCAAACTTGATGTCCTTGATCAGGACCATCTCGTCGTAGGCCTGGGTGAAGAGCTTCTGGAGGTGGACCTTCGGGTCGAGATGCAGGCCGGCGAACACCTCCGCGTACATCCGGGCGACCCGGTCGGGCGTTTCGAGCAGGCCCTCACGATCGGGGTCCTCGCCCACGGCGATCAGGATCTCACGGACCGCCTTACGGATTCGCTCCTGGTCTACGTGTGCGGGCGGGAGCGAGGCGTCGTCATCGTCGATGGAAATCGTGGGCGCAAATTTCGCCCGGCTCGCCGAAGCCCCTTCACCATTCAAATCGACCATGGAATCTCGCGTCCCGACGGAAGGAAGACCGTCAATTGCCCAAACTCAGTTCTTGGAGTGCTTTCCAGCCAGGATCGATCCCGATTCTAGGGCCTCCGTCGCGACGAATCAAGGAGTCACGCCGTGCCTTAATTATTGCTGAACGGCGGCGGGAACGGGCGAGTCGGCTTGGCGATCGCGTCGAGCTGGTGGATGACCTTGCGCAACAGTTCCGAAAGCCCCTGGACTCGCCGATCGATGTCGACCTCCTCAAGCAAGGCTTGCTTGAGCGTTGCGGGCAGCCCCAGCGATTGTGCGAGCAGGTCCGTCATGACCCCGAGAGAGGAATTCGACTGGAGGAGTCCGTCCAGGTCGGGATCCAGGCTCTCCGTCCTCTCGGCGATCTCGCGGTAGAGTTTGGCCAGGTCCCGTCGTCGCGAGGTCTCGGGCGTGGGGCTCGGGATATCTTCAAGGATCTCCACCTGGGCCTGACGATACAGCGTGGTGACCGTAAGTTCCTGAAGGATCCGGACCCGCTTGCGGCCGAGGAGGAGGAAATTGTAGCGGCCATCGGCCAGGCGTTCGTGATTCATGATCCGGCCCAGGCATGCGATGGCCTCGAGCCTCGGCTCCTCCACGCCCGACCAGGACGCATCGGGACGAGCCTGGACGATCGCGATCAGCTTGTCGGACGCCAGGGCGTCCTGGGTCATCTGGCGATATCGAGGCTCAAAAATATGAAGGGGCAACACGGCGTTCGGGAACATAACAACTCCCGGCAAGGGGAATAGTCTGACTCGACCGTCGAAGTCGCTGAGGTCAAAGTCCTCTTCCACGCGTACGTGCCCCCTGGAACGCCCTGGATGGGCTGCGGCCCGGAACCGGATCGGACTCACGCCGTTGACGTTATGCGAAAAATGACAGAGATTCGTTCGGGCCGCGAAGCGAGGTGCATCGTCGTCGCTCGATTTGCGTATTGTAGGACGAGCCCCCAAGGCGGCAAGATCGGTAGGCCCGAGGTGGAAATCCCGTGAGCGCCAAGACTCCCACACGCCCTGATGCCCCTGTCCCGGACCGCAAAACCCAGGTTCGACGGGTCGTCACGCGGTTGAAGCGGCTCTATCCCGACGCCCATTGCGCCCTGGTCCACAAGAGTGCTTATGAATTGATCGTGGCGACGATTCTCTCGGCCCAGTGCACCGACGCCCGCGTGAATCTCGTGACCCCCGCGCTCTTCGCCGCCTATCCCGACGCACGCTCCCTGGCTACCGCCTCTCAGGCCGACGTCGAGGGCCTGATCCGTCCGACCGGGTTCTTCCGGGCCAAGGCCAAAAACCTGATCGGGATGGCCCGTCTGGTTGCCGAGAAGCACGCGGGCGAAGTCCCCGCCGACCTCGACGCCCTCACCGATCTGCCGGGCGTGGGCCGCAAGACCGCGCACGTGGTCCTGGGCAACGCCTTCGGGATCGCCTCGGGTGTGGTCGTCGACACCCACGTGAAAAGGCTGAGCTATCGGCTGGGCATGACCTCGGAACTCGACCCCGTGCCGATCGAACGCGACCTGAACGCGACGGTCCCCCGCAAGGAGTGGGTCAATCTCAGCCATCGCCTGATCGACCACGGGCGGAAGATCTGTGTGGCGATCCGACCGCGATGCGGCGTGTGTCCGCTCGACGTGGTCTGCCCGAAGGTCGGTGTGGGCTGACCGGGCGGTTTCCCCTTTCGGAATCGCCCGTGATCGCACACAATCAGAACTCCGAGACAACCCGTTCGCCCACCGAATCCCCAGATCGTCTCGTGTCCTACGGGCGATGAGGCTCCCCGATGCACATCCACGATATCTTCGAGAATCACCCCACGACCTTCAGCTTCGAGTTCTTCCCGCCGAAGACCGACGAGGCGGCCGAGGAGCTTTTCGTCAATATCGCCAGATTACAAAGTCTCCGCCCATCGTTCGTGTCGGTCACCTATGGGGCAGGGGGCTCCACCCGGGAGAGGACCCACGACCTGATCGTGCGGATCCAGTCCGAGACGGACCTCACCGCGGTCTCGCACCTGACCTGCGTGTGCCACACCGAGGCCGACCTGGCCGGAATCCTCGATCGCTACGCCGAGACCGGCGTCGAGAACATCCTGGCCCTGGGCGGCGACCCCCCCAAGAACCTGGCAAACTACGACCGCTCGAAGGACGCCTTCGCGCACGCCGAAGGGCTCGTGAAATTCATCAAGAGTCACGCCAGGACCCCGGGCTCGCGAGGATTCGGGGTCGGCGTGGCCGGATTCCCCGAGGGGCATCCCGGCACGCCCAACCGGCTCAAGGAGATGGACTACCTGCGCCGGAAGGTCGATGCAGGGGCGGAGTACATCTGCACGCAGCTCTTCTTCGATAATCACGACTTCTACGACTTCCGCGACCGGTGCGACCTCGCGGGCATCAAGGTGCCGATCCTGGCGGGGATCATGCCGGTGTCGTCGCGATCCGGGCTCACGAGGATGTTCGAGCTGGCGCTGGGGGCACGCTGCCCGGCGGCCCTCTTGAAGACGATCCACCGGTGCTCGGATGACGCCTCGATCGCGAAGGTGGGCCTGCACTGGGCCACCGAGCAGTGCCGCGACCTCCTGCACAACAATGTGCGCGGGATCCACTTCTATACCCTGAACAAGTCGGACGGGACCCGGCAGATTTACGACAATCTCGGCGTGGCCGACTCCGTCGCGCTCCGGGCCTGAACCTTCGATTCGCGGTCCGTCCCATGAGCAAAACCACCCTGCGCGACCGCCTGAAAGCCCATGCAAGGGAGCTGGGATTCGACGCCCTGGGCATCGCGCCGGCGGTCCCGCCTCCCGGTTACGAACACTATCGAGAGTGGTTGCGCCGGGGGTTCGCGGCCGACATGGCCTACATGCACAAGCATGAGGCCGCCAGGTCGACCCCGCACCGCGTGCTCGAAGGAGTCCGCTCGGTCCTCGTCGGCTCGGTCGTCTACGGACGCAGGCGAACCGCTTCCGAAAGCCCAAGGCAGGGCAAGGTGGCGCGATATGCCCAGGGGGCGGATTACCACGAAGTCCTCTGGCAAAAGCTCGGCGAATTGCTCGCGTGGCTCAAGCGGGAAGTCCCCGAAGTCATCGGGCGGGCGGTGGCCGACACGGCCCCACTGCTCGAACGCGACTACGCTCGTCTTGCTGGGCTGGGCTGGATCGGCAAGAACACGATGATGATCGACCGCAAGCTCGGGAGCTTCACGGTCCTGGGGGCCTTGCTCGTCGATTGCGAGCTGGAATACGACCCCCCGCACGAGGGTTTCCACTGCGGCACATGTCGCCGATGCCTCGACGCCTGCCCGACCGGGGCCTTCGCGGGCCCGTTCCAGCTCGACGCCCGCAAGTGTCTCAGTTACTGGACGATCGAGCATCGGGGCCCGACCCCGGAAGCCATCGCCGAGTCCCTCGACGGGTGGAGCTTCGGCTGCGACATCTGCCAGGAGGTGTGCCCCTGGAACCGGAAGGCGCCCGAGGGAAGCGAAACAGCCCTGTTGCCTCGCGGAGACTGGGCGAACCCCGACCTGATCGAATGGATCGAGGCCGACCCCCTGGAATTCCGCAAGCGGCTCAAGGGAACGGCCCTCTCCCGTGCCAAGCGCTCGGGACTCGTGAGGAACGCGGCCCTGGTGATGGGAGAACGACGCGTGATTGAGGCCATTCCAGGGCTCACGAAACTGCTCGACGACGACGCCGAGGAGGTACGCGAGGCGGCTCGATGGTCTCTCGGGCGATGCAACGAGGCCGCCCTCACCGGGGAGGAGGCTCCCGGCGAGGGCGGCTGATCGCACTTCGCCCGGTCGATCAGACGGCGGCTTTCACCGAGGCGGTTTGAGGGACCGTGCCGGTCGTGTAAGTGACCGGCTGGATCGAGCCCGAGATGCTCTGGCCGAAGGCGTCGACCGAGGTCACCTTGTAGGTGTTCGTCCCTTCGGCAAGAGCCAGGTTCACGGTATAGGCGCCCGAGTCGTCGGCCTTGGTGGCCGCCGAGGCTGTCTTCTTGTTGACTTCCTCGAAGGAGATTGAGGCGCCCGGGGCGGCGCGTCCGGTGAACTTGACGTTCACAATGTTTGTGATCCGGTCCGCGGCACCGGTATCGGTGGAGGGGTCGAGGTTCGCGGTGATGTCGGGGGTGATCGTCGTGGTCACGCCGAGGTTCTTCCGGGCGATGGCCACGTCGGACTTGTTGATCTTGCCGTCGCGGTTCGAGTCGGCGTCGAAACTGTAGGTGTCCTCGACCACGGTCTTGCCGTTCAGGCTCTTGATGGCCTTCAGGTCCGTGCTATTGACCACGCCGTTGCCGTCGGCGTCGCCCGGCAGGTAGTAACCGATCAGAAATCCACCTTTGGTGTTCGCGGCGCCCGTAATCTTGACGGCGTAGGAACCCGAGGTCGTCTTGCCCTTGGTGGGCACCATGATCTCGGTCAGGACCGCGTGAGCCACGTTGTCGGACGAGGCCCGGGCCAGGGCCTTGGCGCCGCGAGGTCCCTGGTAGATCACCGACTTCCGCCCGGTGCCTTCGGTGGTGACCGCCGTGATCACGGGCTTGACCGTCGAATTGGTCAAGGCCACAACGTCCACGCCCAGCGTCATCTTGCCGCGCGGCGAGGTGAAGTGGCTCGCGGGGATCGAGAAGGGCGAGGGCGTGGTGGCTCCCTCGGACTCGACGTTGCCACGGACCAGGGCGATCGTGTTGCCGGCACCACCGGTCAGGAGTTCGCGAGACTCGAGCGACTCGGCCACGATGCGGAACAGGGGACGACGACGGGCCTGCGACCTGGGACGTGACGGGTTCATGAAGTCCTCCTTGGCAACCGGTAGACCGGACAGACGACCTCGGCCCAAAGCTCCGCCGGGCGAGATCCGTGCGCGCCCGTCGCGATCAAACACGACGACTCACGCACACCTGTCTGACTTATCGGGACAACGGAGGCACGACCTGTAGAGTTTTACCGATTATTCCGCCTGCAAGGGTTTGACCAATCTTCCTCAGACCCGTTCCACCACGGTGCCCGTGGGCACCACGTGCGGGCTCGGGACGGGATGAGGCCGGGAGGACGGCTCGGGAAGGGGCCGATCCCGCTCGGCGGCCACGCGCCATGCCGTGGCCACGTAGAGCACAAAGCCCGCAAGCAGGAAGCTCCCGTAAAACTGGGCGACCTTGTGACCATATCGTCCGAAGAGCGACCCAAACTCGCTGGAGGTGAAGGCCATGAGCAGCGCCGAGAGAAAGAGCATCCCCACGATCGGCCGCTTCACCCCAGGCCCGCCCGGCAAGACCGCGACTCTCGCCACAAGGTAGGCGTAGGGAAGGACCACGGTCACGAAGTGATGCTTCCAGCTTCGTTCGGAGACGATCAGCATGGTGAGAACCACCAGCGAGAACTCGCCGAGGAGCCGGGGATCGTCCCGGCGCGAGGTCCTCGTCCGGCA
>JANOBY010000706.1:0-2201 GCA_031411935.1 Planctomycetales bacterium
TGACCGGTGCCACGATCTGGAACCTCAAGGGCGGAGAAAAGCACCCCACCGGCTTCTGGGTCGAGGAGTTCGCTGTGCCGGATCGGATCTTCCGTGAGGCCGGTTTCGACATCACGATCGCCACCCCCGGCGGCGTGACCCCGACCGGCGACGAGCTCAGCCTCGCCATCGCCATGAACAACAACGACGAGGCGAAGGTCGCCGAGCTGCGCGCCTACCTCAACTCCTCCAAGGACAACCTCGCCGCCGCCATCCCGCTGGAGAGCGTCAACTCGGCCGACTACGACGTGATCTTCGTTCCCGGCGGCCACGGCCCGATGGAAGACCTCGCGACCAACGACGACATCGCCCGGATCTACGCCGAGACCCTCGATGACTCCAGCAAGGTCGTCGCCTCGCTGTGCCACGGACCCGCCAGCTTCTCCTCCGCGACGCGCGACGGAGAGTGGCTGTTCAAGGGCCGCCGCATCACCGCGTTCCTCGACGAGGAAGAGACCCAGGCCGGCTTCGCCGACCGCGCACCCTGGCTGCTCGAGTCCCGCCTGCGCGAGTACGGCGCGGACTTCATCGCCGGTCCCGCCTGGGGCTCGCACGTCGTCGTCGACGGCAACCTCGTGACCGGCCAGAACCCTGCCTCCGCTGAGGAAGCCGCCAACGAGGTCCTCAAGCTGGTCGCACAGCTCGCCTGAGAAGTTTGATGTGGTGAAGCGGGGCGGCCTCTTCGCGAGGCCGCCCCGCTTCGCGATTCCCATCGAGTCAACAACGCCGCATCGGTGAGGAGCAGAGCATGTCAGCACCGAGAATCTTTGAACTACGGACCGACCATCCCGCCCCCCGAAAAATAGGCGCCTTCGAACGCCGTTTCAAAGACCACACGACGCGGATCCTCACCCGGATGGGCATGGAACTCGTCGCCCTGTTCCTACCGACCGCCGACGGCGAACTGCTGGTCGACCTGCTTGCCTTCGAGTCCTGAGAGGACGCCGACGAGCGGTGGAAGAAGTTCGAAGCTGATCCAGCGTGGATCACGGTGAAGACGGCCTCCGAGGAGGACGGCCCCCTACTCGTCGGTCAGGAATCGCAGTTCCTCACCGTCGCCCCATACTCGCCACTGCACTAGCCTTCGGGGCTTCAAGATGCACCAACGGACGGGATCGACCCCTGCGGTCAGCGAACTCACGACAACCAGCACGCGGCTGGCTGTATGTAGCGTCCGCAGTCATCGCGGCGGCATGGGGCGGGAACCAGTTCGTGCCACTCCTGCTGTTCTATCGCGGCTTCTATGGATACTCGTCCGTTGAAGTCGATCTGTTCCTGGCGTTCTACGTCGTCGGGATCGTTCCCGGTTTCGCGCTGGCAGGCCCCTGGTCGGATCGATACGGACGCAAACCCGTCCTGCTGGCCGGCATACTCCTAGGCATCCTGGGCAGCCTGATTCTGGCTTTTGCCAGCAGCACCGCGATCGGTATGTGCGCCGGGAGGGTCATCAGCGGGCTCAGCGTGGCAGCAGGAATGGTCGCCGGCAGCAGCTGGATCAAGGAACTCTCGACCATCGAAGGCCGCCCCGATCTGGGGGCGAGGCGAGCATCACTTGCGCTCAGCGTGGGGTTCGGCGGCGGAGCGGGCATTGCCGGGATCTTGGCCCAATGGGGACCCGCCCCGACCTTGGTCCCGTACGCCGTGCACATCATTGCCAGCCTTGCCGCAACCCCCCTCCTTCTCAAAGCAGCAGAAACTAGGGCCTTCGACCCCCGCGTGACCTCGCTACGCGGAGATTTACGCATCCCCAAAGCCGCTCGCAGTAAGTTCTGGAGAGTGATCGCCCCGCTCGCTCCCTGGGTATTCGCCGCCCCAGTGCTCGCCTTCGCCGTCGGCCCCAGCCTCGTCGCCGACCAACTCGGCGACCAACAGGTAGCGTTCGCGACCCTTGTGACAGTCCTCGTACTCGGCGTCGGAACTTTCACGCAGTTGTTCTCCCGCCCCCTCATTCGCGCTCTTCACGGGCACGCGATGAGTGCCGCAGTGATCATCGCCGCTATCGGCGCGATCGTCCTCAGCACAACCATCCCCATGGGAGCGATCTGGCCGGTACTGGCGGCCGCCCCCTTTTTCGGCATCGGATACGGGTTGGCGATGGTCGGCGGCCTCAGCAGCGTCCAAGCACTCTCATCCGCAGACGACCTCGCCGGCCTGACCGCCGT
>JANOBY010000707.1:0-5621 GCA_031411935.1 Planctomycetales bacterium
ATCGCCGTCACGCCGAGATCGGACAGATAATCGAGCCTCTCGGTCACGCCCACGAGGTCCCCGCCCTGATACCCGTGAGGAGTCGGGGGGCTGCCCCAGGCGTCGATCCCCGAGGGCTTGGGCACCGTCAGGCTCCGGGCGAAGCGATCCGGAAAGATCTGGTAGAAGATGGCATCGCGGACCCACTCGGGCGTTTGCGGATCGGGCACGGCGGTGGGCTCCAGCGTTCCTTGAGAAGCAGAAGTCGTAGGATTAATTCCTTGCGCCGGTCATCGCCGTGGGCACGCGCATCCAGAAGACCTGCGACCGGTCTCCGCGGATCCGCACGTCTTCGAGGAAGCTCTCAACGTCGGGCTTCGGCATGCCCTTGAAGATCGTTTTGTTGTTGACCCGGACCTCCATCTTCTTCGTGAAGTCGATGACCTTGGGGCTGACCCAGACATCCATCTTCCTCACGCCCGAGGTGGTCACGGTGATCAGGTTCGCGAGCGATCTCGCCTGGGCCTCGATCGTTGCGGGCTTGAGCCCCTTGCCCAGGACGTCCACGCCCGAGGGGTCCTTGGTCCGTCCGGGGACGAACTCCCTCACGACCACGCCATAAAAGCGCTCATCCCCCTCGCGAGACGCCACGACATCGAATGTCTTTGGGAGTGGGTCGCGACGGCGGGGGGCCATCCAGTCGAACACGGGGCGAGCCTCTTCGGGAAGGTCTTCCAGCCCTCGGCGATAGTATTCCACGTAGGTCATGTCGCGGTTTGCGATGATCAAAGGGCGTGCCAGGTTGCCGAAGAAATAGTCGGTCTCCCCGGGCACCAGGTCGCCGATCGCGATGTAGAACGGCACCCTCGCGGTGTTGGAGCGGTTCGCCCAGACGTACTTGGCGGGCATGCCCGAGATCACGACGACCCCCGCGAAGAGGTCGGGGTGCGAGAGGCCGAAGTCCCACGCCATGTTGCCGCCGATCAAGCTCCCGCCGAGGAACACTCGGTCCGGGTCGATCGCGAAACGCTTGAGGGCGTCGCGGTGGGCGAGCACGGCCGCGGCGATCTCGCTTTGCGTGTAGCGGTAGTCGCGCTTCGCCTGATCGCGGAGGTTGTACTCGGGGGCGATCACCACGAACCCGCGGCGGGCGGCCTCCTGGGCCCACCACTTCAGGCTTTCGAGCGGGGTCTCGTCGGCGTGGAGGGCGACCACCATCGGGTAGGACCGAAGCGGAGAATACTCGGGCGGGAGGAGCACGGCGTATTCGCTCGGCTGGTCGGGGTTCGGGTCGTCCAGCACTCGCAAAAGGAGGGGCTTCTCGGGGGCCACGTCCTGCCCGTCGCGACAGGGCGGGGGCATGAGCCGGACGATCTCGGTGAGCGCGGCCGGGGAGATCGGCTTGCCGTCGATCTCGATCGCCTGGAGCGAGGCGAGTTTCTCCGAGCGGATCGCCTGGGCATCGCCCCGGGTGGCGAGATAATCGCGCGCCAGGTCGCGGGCAGTGACCATCGCCACGGCGACCTTCAGGTCGCCCACGGCCTGTTCCACCCCGGCGACCCAACCCGAGATGGCGAAGGCCGAGAGTTCCTCGGGCCTGGCGTTGTCGGCCAGGGCCTTCTCAAATGCCTCGAGACGCGGGCGGAGGGATTCGGGGGCCTCGGCCAGTCCGGAGAGGATCTCGGTCTGGAGGGCGTTGTCCGCGATCTTGGCCCCCTCGAAGGCGCGTTTCAGGGCGTCGGTCAGGGCCTGATCCTGCACGACCTGGCGCTCGTGCTTGCGGAGGTGCTCCTTCACGGAGGCCAGGATGTCGGAGGCCACGCCCTCGGTGGGGAAGGTCTTGAGCTGGGCCAGGACGGCGCGGGGCTGCAAGGCGGCTCGGCGGAGATCGATCTCGGCCATGAGGCCGCGGGCCTCCGAGTCCTGGATCAGTTCGAGGGCATTCTTCGCCTTGTCGGCCACGTCGGGGTCGGCCAGGAAGTCCTTGAGCAGGCGGGCGACTTCCTTGCGGGCGTCGGTGTACCACTCGGCCTGGATCAGGAATCGGCACACGCGCAGGCGTTCGCTGAGGTTCTTCTGATCGACCTTGCCGAGGATGTCCAGGACGACCGCCCGGGGCACAGTGCTCGTGGCGATCTGGCCGACCCAGAAGCCATCGACCCCGCGGATCTTGGAAACACGAGGCCCCAGGCCGATGATCGCCTGCGTCATCTCGGTGGGCTTGCCGCCCCGGGGCCCGATGTAGGCGAAGGTCCGCCGGCCGGTGCTGTCCCACTCGGTTCGCCTGGTGACGATGGCCGCCTTGGGCATCTCGCCGGCGTGGACGGTGAGGGGTTGCTCGATGGCAAAGACCACGGCCGGGCTCGCGGCGCCGTCGCCGTCGGTCTTTGCGATCTTGGAGTCCCGCAGAATCACGCGTTTCAGGCCGTCGGGGTCGAAGATCGACACCAGCGTGTTGTCTTTATCGACGAGGCCCTTGTAGACGATCCCGTTCTTCAGGGTGACCGTGTCGGCCAGGGCGAGGGTGCCGAAGACCGCCAGGCCGCCCAGTGCTGCCGCCGCGTGAGCCCGCGTGAGTCGTCTCATGAACCGCCTCCCTACGACGAAAAGAACCGCAGGAACTGACCGGCGACGGGCCTGGGATATTCGAGAAGTCCGGCGAATCCGATCGCCACGACACCTTGTCACGAGGCGAGAGGTGCGTCAAGTCGCTGGGGTAGCGGCGGGCGGTCGGCCTTCGTATCCTGGGAGGCCCTGGACCGAGCGCCTCTACGAAGCCCCGAGACTCGCCGCACCATGTCGACGGTACCGCCGATCAAGTTCCGTTGCTTCCAGTGTAACAAGTTGCTCGGCGTGTCACGATCGAAGGCGAACTCGGTCGTTTCGTGCCCGCAGTGCTCGGCCGAGTTGATCGTGCCCGACCACTCCGACCCGCCCGCTGCTGCGCCGGGCGACGTGCCACCGCCGCCGGCCAAGAAGCCCTCCCCGTCAAATAGCCGTATCGAGCCCGTGGTCGTTTTGTGGGACAAGAGCCCCGACCCGGACCCGGATCCCGCGGGGACTGCGGACTCCGGCTTCCCGGTGATCCAGGTCGAGCCGCTGTCTCTGCGGCCCGAGAAGCCCAGCCTTTTGCGTTCGAGCAGCCGGTCCCGCTCCGAGGACTGGCCCGAGACGACCGAGGGGCCGATCCCCGCGAATCTCAGGCCCCAAGCCTCGCCCTCGCCGAACCCCCCGCCCCGCCAGGATGCCCCCCTGGCCGGGGTCGTGAAGATCGAGCCGCCCGCCCTCCGCGAGGAGGCGGCGAGCGTGGCGCCTGCGCCTTCGTTGCGTGAATCCGCGGCGCGTCGCAACGATGTGGTCCTGCCCCGGACCGTGGCGGTCCTCTGGTCGTTCCTCGTCCTGCTCGCGGTGGTCCTGGCCTTCGCCACGGGGTTACTCGCGGGGCGATTCCTGTGGGCGCCCGGCGTGGGCGTGCGATCGGCCGTGGTGGGACCGACCGAGCCGGCCAAACCGTCCGGTTGATGAGGGGAAATCCGGCGCCATGTCGCGACAAGGCGATTGCATCGCCACCGAGCGCGAAGTATAAAAGAAGGTACAGAACCCTCCAGGGCAATCTCGCTTACCACCCGCCGCGATCGTTGCCTTCGGGTCACGCATCATCAAGCTTTCCTCTTCTTGATCTCGTGTCGCTCGCTTCCCGGGGGAACCACCTTCCCTGGCGTGGTCCGACGTTTGGGTTTCCGCTGACCTGTCGCTCATTCCTCTGCTCCCATCCCATCCTTTCGCCATCCCCTATTCGATGAGAACTCCCTTGGGACGACCCTCCGCTCGCCGCTCCGACCGGTCGCGCCAGAGACCGTCGCCGCCCCCCAAGCGGCCGAAAGGTCCCTGGAAGAACGGCCCCGTCGCCGTCGTGGGCCTGATCGGCGGGATTGGCGCGGGCAAGAGCCGGGTAGCCGCCTTCATGGCCGAGCACGGTGCCCAGATCCTCGACGCCGACGCCATCGGCCACACTCTGCTCGACCAGACGCCCGCCCGCGAGGAGGTCGTCGCGCGTTTCGGCACCGAGGTCCTCGAGCGCGACCGCTCGGGCCTGCCGGTCGATCCGCCCAAGGTCGATCGCGCACTCCTCGGCAAGATTGTCTTCACCGATCCTCCCTCGCTCAAGGCGCTCGAGGCGATCCTGCACCCGCGCATGAAGCAGACCTTCGAGAAGGCGATCTCTCGTGCGGCTCGCAAGCAACAGACCTCGGCCGTGGTCCTCGACGCGGCGGTGCTCCTGGAGGCCGGCTGGCATCGCCTGTGCGACCTGGTCGTGTTCGTCGATACCCCGGCCGAGATCCGTGAGGCCCGCATCCTCGAGACCCGGGGCTGGTCCGCCGACACGCTCGCCAAACGCGAGGCCGCTCAGCATCCTTTGAACGATAAGCGCAAGCGGGCCGATTTCGTGATCGAGAACTCCGGCGATGAGCAGACTCTCGCGGCGGCCGTGGCCGGCGTGTGGGACAAGCTCACGCGAGGCCCCTCGGCTCCGAAACCCGCCCGGCGAGGCCCCTCCGATCCCGCTCCGACCTGAGACGTCCCGCTCCCCTGGCATCCCGTCCGAATGTCCGAGACAGTGACCACCGCACGCAAACGCCCTCCCTCCCGATTCATTGCCGGGGCATGTCAGGCCCCCGGGCCTGCAGACTCGATCGCCCAGGAGAATTGCCCGCCATGCCGCACGAGACTCGCCCCCGCCGTGAGTCCCCGTCCTCGTCTCGCCCTCGGGGCAAGGCGCCACTCACGCCCGAGTCCCTCCCCGCGCCCGATGGCGAGCCGAACGACGCGGCCGTTCCCCGCACCGAGCCCTCCCCTCCCGAGGCAGGACTCGCCCAGCGCGAGGCTCCCCGCTACCCCACGCCTGCCCCCCGCGAACGCGAGCCCGGCCCCACCCTGCGGGACCGGCTGAACCGCGAGCGAGACCGCGAGCGGGAACGCGCCGAGCGGCAGGCGAGCCTCAACGCGGCGTCCTCGCAATCGACCCGCGAACGGGTCGGCGACGATCGCACACCCCCTCGCGAACGGGTTCGTGAGGCCCCGACCCGATCCGAAGAGTCGGACGGTGTCGCGATCACTCCGGTCCTCGAGAACATCGTCACGCCAGCCCCCGAGCCCCTTCCGGCCCCGCCCGAGGCCTCCTCGCAGATCCTCGGCAACGGCGAGACCGTCGCCGACGACGAGGACGAGTTCGGCGACAACGCGGTGCAGGATCGCTACGAGGACATCAAGCGCGGCGAGATCCACCTCACCGAGCTTCAAAAAAATGACCATGCCCCAGCTCATTCGCACGGCGAAGCTGGAGGGGGTCAGCGAATACACCGGGCTGAAGAAGCAGGACCTGATCTTCAAGATCCTCAAGGAACGGGTCAAGCAGAACGGCCTGATGTTCGGCGAGGGGACCCTGGAGGTCCTCCCCGACGGCTTCGGGTTCCTGCGGAGCCCCGACTACAACTACCTCCCCTGCCCCGACGACATCTACGTCTCGCCGAGCCAGATCAAGCGGTTCTCGCTCAAGCTCGGCGACACCGTGGACGGCGAGATCCGCCCGCCGAAGGAGGGCGAGCGGTTCTTCGCCCTCATCCGCGTCAATCTCATCAACG
>JANOBY010000708.1:0-5007 GCA_031411935.1 Planctomycetales bacterium
GCTCGCTCGCGATCGCGGCATCCCCGTGATCGCCCTGGCTGGGACCATTGGCGCCGGAGCCTCGATCGTCCTGCAGGAAGGAGTCGATGCCTATCTGAGCCTTTGCGACCGGCCGATGAGCCTGAATCACGCGGTGGATTCGGCGTTCGAACTGCTCTCCCGCGCAGCCGAACAGTCAGTGAGGATCTTCCTCGCGGGAAGGCGATCGGCCGATCCTTGAGAGGAGGCGACCATGGGTGAATTCGACCTGATCCGATGGATTCGCGAGCGTACCGGGGCCACCAACCGGGTGACGATCGGAATCGGAGACGACTGCGCCGGGCTGCGGATTCGTGACGGATTCGAGCTCCTCGCCACGACCGACATGCTCATGGAGGGACGCCATTTTATCCTTGACGATGCCACACCCGAGGAGGTCGGCAACAAGGCCCTGGGCGTGAACCTTTCGGATATTGCCGCGATGGCCGGTTATCCCCTGGCGGCTCTCGTGTCGGTCGCCTTACCGCGGGATAACGCCGCCGCTGTCGCCAAAGGGCTTCACAAAGGAATGAACCCGCTTGCAGAGAGGTTTGGCGTCCAGTTGATCGGCGGAGACACCAATGTGTGGGACGGGCCGCTGGTCATTAGCATCACTCTGCTTGGCGAGGTTGAGAGTGGCAGGGCCGTGCGACGATCCGGGGCGAAGCCGGGAGACGCGATCTTCGTGACTGGCCCGCTCGGCGGGAGCCGGCTTTGGCGACATCTCGACCCTCAGCCTCGCGTCCGCGAGGCTCTCGCCTTGCGACAAGACTTCGCGATCCACGCGATGATCGACCTCTCCGACGGCCTGTCGTCGGACCTGGGGCACATCCTGGACGAGAGCGGCGGCCTCGGGGCCACCCTCGATGAAGTGGCCATCCCCATCCATGCCGACGCCCACCTCATGTCGCGGAAGGATGGGGTCTCCCCCCTGCTCCACGCACTGCACGATGGCGAGGACTTCGAGCTCTGCCTGGCCGTCTCCCCAGAGGTCGCCGATCGCCTAACAGAAACTTCAATCGCGGGCGTCGCGTTGCATCGAATTGGCACCGTCACGAAGGAGCCGACGATGCGAATGTGTGACCTCGCCGGAAACCTAATTCCTATCGAGCGAACAGGATTCGATCATCTGCGGGCCCCATGAACTGGCGACCGCGACTGACCGATCGTTGGACACTACACGTCAGGGCGGTCAGGGATGCGACTCACCCTCCGAACGGCTCAATCGCCTCGGCCAGGACTTCGATCGGGTGTTTCGCGACCACGCCTTTCAGCCCGAGTACCTGGCTTCGGCATGAGAACCCCGGCGCGATCAGCAGGGCGTCGGGCTGGGCCGCCACTGCAGGCAAGAGCACGCGGTTGGCGAGCGCTTCGCTCAACTCGTAATGCCCCTTTTCATAGCCGAACGAGCCCGCCATACCGCAGCAGCCTGAGTCGAGCTCCGACACGTTCAGGCCCGGAATCCGCTTCAATGCCCCGAGCGTTGCGCCTGTGCTCATGAGTGCCTTTTGCTGACAATGTCCATGGAGCAGTGCGGTCCTCGCGATCAACTTTACGGGAAGGTCGGGCACAAGATGGGTGTCTGCCAGGAACGAGTCGATCATCCGGCTCACTCCCGCGACCTCACTTGCCTTTGGCCCCAGCCGTAAGTCGCGGTATTCGTCGATGAACATGGTCAGGCAGCTCGGTTCCAGTCCGAGAATTGGAACTCCCTCGGCCGCGATCGGCTGGAGCCTGCGCACATTGTCCTCAGCAAGACGCCTCGCCAGAGGGACTAATCCCTTGGAGAATGCGGGTCTTCCGCAGCACTCAAGTCCAGCCAGCTCGACATGGAACCCCGCGGCCTCCAGCACTTTCACGGCGGCGCGGCCGATCTCGGGGGTGTTGAATGTGGTGAAGCAGTCGTCGATCAGGACCACGCGACCGCGAGGACCCGAACGCGGGTCGATGGCATGGGAGCGGAACCACTCTCGGAAATGGTTACGCGCGAACGCGGGCAAGGTCCTCCGACGATCGATGCCAGCAACTTTTTCGAGCGTCCACTTCATCCAGGGCTGCCGCAGGGACCAGTTCGCAAGCGGTGCCGTGGCCGAACCGATCGGATTGAGCCGATGGATGTTTCCCATGAGCAAAGAGCCGAACGGCACCGTCTTCGTATGGTACTTCTGGTGCAGATACTCGACCTTTAACTTGGCCATGTCTACGTTCGAGGGGCACTCGGTCTTGCAGGCCTTGCACTGGAGGCAGAGGTCGAGGGCCCGGTCCAGCGTGTCCTCGGCCAGACCCTCGGCGGGGAGTGCTCCCGACATTACGAGGCGAAGGGCGTTGGCGCGGCCCCGGGTGGAGTGTTCCTCATCCCGCGTGACCATGTAGCTCGGGCACATGGTGCCGCCCGTGGGCTTGCGGCATGCCCCTACGCCCGAGCACATCTCCACGGCGCGGGCGAATCCGCCCTGATGCGAGAAGTCGAGGATCGTCCTCTCGGGCTCGCGAGCGTGATAATCGGGACCAATCCGGAGGTGCTCGCCCAGGTCGGTTTCGGCCACGACCTTTCCCGGATTCATGCGGTTCGATGGGTCAAAAAGCCTCTTGATAGAGAGAAAAGCCGAGTAAACCTCGTCACCGAACAGCTTACGGTTCCAGAGGCTGCGGGCCAGGCCGTCACCGTGCTCGCCGCTCATGGCGCCGCCGAATTCGGCAACAAGATCCGAGACCTCCTCGGCGATCGCCCGCATCTGCTCCACGCCGCGTTCAGTTTTCACATTGAGGATCGGGCGGATGTGCAGGCAACCAACGTCCGCATGGCCGTAGCACGCCCCGACGGCCCCCTGCTTCTCGATGATCTGCCGGAACCGCTCGTAAAACTCGGGCAGCCGTTCGGGGGCGACCGCGGCGTCCTCGACGAAGGCGATCGGCTTCGCGTCGCCCACCATGCCCATGAGCAGCGAGAGGCCGGCCTTGCGGACCTTCCAGAAGTCGTCCTTCGCCGCACTCGAAAGGCTCTTGCGGACGCCCAGGACCCCTGGGCGGCCCACAAACCTCTGTGCAAGATCCTCGGCGCGGGCGGCCAGGGCCTCGGCCGAGCCCTCGTAATATTGCGCTGCGAGCACCGCCTCCGGGCGGCCCTCGGCAAAGGTAAGGTGCTGGGCCATCTCGGGGTTATCAGCCGCGAGATCGAGGATCATCCGATCCAGCAGTTCTACCGACACCGGCCTCGTCTCAAGGATCTCGCCCAGCCGGTCCAGGGCCGCGGCGATCGTCGCGAACGAGAGCACAACAAGTCCCTGCGCTGGCGGAATCGGCACAACCCTCAACTCGGCCGACGTCACGACTGCCAGGGTGCCTTCTGAACCAACTATCAAGCGGGCCAGGTTGAAATTCCAGGGCTCGTCGGGCCAATCCTCGGCTCTCACCGCGAAGCCCGGAATGAACTCGTCGAGGTTGTACCCGCTGACCCGTCGCAGGATCCTGGGGTAGTGACTTTCGATGGCAGAACGATACCCCGCGACGGTGTCGCGCACGCCGCGGTGAAGAGCGGCGACGCGATCCGTCCCGCAACACACGTCGCCAAGATCGGCAGAAGAGACGGGCCCCAGGGTTGCCCTCGTTCCGTCGTCGAGCACCACGTCCAGAGAGCGCACATGGTCGACCGTCTTCCCGAAACGCAGCGATCGGGCGCCAGCCGAGTTGTTGCCGATCAGTCCCCCAAGGGTTGCACGGTCGCTCGTCGAGACGTCGGGGCCGAACATGAGGCCCAGGGGCTTGAGGTGCCGGTTGAGCTGATCCAGAACCACTCCCGGCTCCACGCGGACCGTCATCCGGTCGCGATCCACCACCCCGATGCGGTTCAGGTACTTGGAGAAGTCGATCACGAGCGCCTCGCCCACGACCTGCCCCGAGAGGCTAGTGGCCCCCCCTCGCGGCAGGACGGGCATTCCCAGCTCGTGCGCGATCCTCATGGCGATCGCCACATCCTCCTGCGTGCGGGGCACGAGCACGCCTATCGGCTCGATCTGGTAGAGGCTCGCATCGGTCCCATAGAGCAGGCGCGTCCCGCGATCGAACCGGACTTCGGAGTGAGTCTCCTGGCGGAGGCGATCTTCAAACCTCTGGAGGGTGGCTGAGGTGCTCATTCGGGAAAGCTCGCGGGCCATCGTGGCGGAACGGGGTGCATCCTCGACTGTGAAATTCTAGGCGATAGGCCCGGTCCGCCACCACCCCGACGGGTCAACCATTGCATTCGCTCGGAATTGTCCTACGATCGGTCGAACGTGCGAGACCGAGCCGTTCGAAGCCTTCGATGCGAGGCCCTCCCGCCATGCCACTCGCTGCTCTACTTCTCGTCGCCCTGCTGGCCCCGCCCACGGGCGACGACACCCCTTGGGTCGAACTTGCGGGCCCGAGCGGCCTGAAGCACTGGAAATCGCCCACCGACGACTGGCAGGACGTGGGATCGGTGAAGGTGGATCCGTCCAATGAACGTCGGCTTACTGCCTCGCCGGGATCGGGAGTTCTATACAACGGGCCCAAAGGACGCACTCGAAACCTGGTGACCAGTCAAAACTTCAGCGACGTCGAGGTCCACCTCGAGTTCATGATCCCCAAGGGTTCCAACGCGGGGATCAAACTTCAGGGGCAGTACGAGGTCCAGATCCTCGACAGTTTCGGAAAGGCCACGCCCATCGCGACCGATTGCGGTGGAGTCTATCCCAAGGCCGAACTCCTCCCCAAGTATCGCTATCTCGACGAGGGTTATCCACCCAAAACGAACGCATGCAAGGCACCCGGTGAGTGGCAGACGATGGACATTGTGTTCCGCGCTCCCAGGTTTGAAGGCAAGCAAAAGGTCAGCAACGCCCGGTTCGAGAAGGTCCTGCTCAATGGGACTGTGGTGCAAGAGGATCTGACGCTCTTGCATCCCACGGGGCACGCCCACCGGCACCCCGAGATGGCCGAGGGACCGATCCTGATCCAGGCCGATCATGGACC
>JANOBY010000709.1:0-2984 GCA_031411935.1 Planctomycetales bacterium
GAAAAGCTGGCCCGGCTCCTGAGGCGGGTCTTGAAGGCCCGCGCCGCCGAGGATCGCGCCGGGGCGGCCGACCGCGCGGCGTTCGAGGAATCGAAGGCCCTGTCCCTCTGCCTCCGCTACGCCACCGCGGCGAGCCGCGACCTGCACCGCTCCATCCGCGACCTCGCCAGGCTGCGGGAAGAGGGCGACGGGGACGCCCCTCATTCGCCGCAACCCGATCCCGATCCCCAGGATGGACGCGATCGCGGGCCGGGCGAGGACGGGCCGAAAGCCAGCGAGAACGCTCCCGCGAGCGTCCCCGAGAAATTACGAAACGAACCCACCGGGCCCCTCGTCCCCACGACGAACCGCAGGCCCCCAGGGGCGGAAAAGGGCGCGGTCGTGAGGGCAGAGAAGGGACTCAAACCTCTTCCAGAGGGAGGACGTCCTGCCCTTCCGGCCCGTTTCGCCAGGAGAGGGCCCGATGCCTTGAGGCCATTGACTTCCGGGCCCGATACTCGCCCTTGGGTGCCACCGGTGGCTCGCCCACCGCTGCGTTCGACCTCGACCGGAGCACGGGTGAGCAAGCCACCCGTGGCACCCAGCACCTTGAGCCACGGTCAAGGAGAAATGGCGATCACCAGGGCCCCACCGCATGAGGGGCGGGATCAGGGCTTGTCGTCGGCCTCGTCCTTCTTGATGAGGCCCTCGCCGCCGAACTTCCACTTGACCTCGTGGTCTCGCTTGAGCGGGACCCCCGACACGCGGGCGCGGACCATCTCGATGGGCATGGTGTTGCCGAGGAGGATCTTGTCGTGGAATTGTTTCTCGGACATCTTGCCGGACTCGACCAGCTCTTTCCGCAAGGCGCGGATCTGCATCCCGCCGAGCATGTAGGCGGCCTGATAGAGGGGGGAGTAGTCGCCGCGGAAGGAGCGTCGGACCTCGCCCGTGGCGCTGAATTTTTCGTGCCCGACCCGATCCACGAGGAAGGTGATGGCCTCTTCCGGGGTCATCTGGCCGAGGTGAAATTTGAGCGAGAAGATGATGCGGGCGCAGCGGTGCATCCTCCAGAAGAGCATCCCCACGCGGTCCTCGGGCGACCTGGGGAAGCCCTTGTCCCAGAGCACCATCTCCCAGTAGAGCGCCCAGCCCTCGGTCCAGAACGGGGTGCCGAACACGCGGCGGTGGGTGTTGAAGCGGTCGTTCATGAAGGCTTGCAGGTGGTGTCCGGGGATCAGCTCGTGGTGGACCGTGGCGCGCGAGAAGTGGATGTTGTTGGAACGCACGCTCATTTTTTTATCGGAGTAGTCCATGCGGTCGGTCGGATACGAGACGATGATGCGGTCGCCGCCCAGGAAGAACGGGTTCACCTTCTGGGCCTCGGGCGACATCATGTCCAGCGGCCAGTCCTCCTTGGCGAGCGCGGGGATGGTAATAAGGTCGTTCTTCTCGAGGAAGGCCACGGACTCGTCGGCAAGCTGCTTGACGAGCGCGGGCTGCTCGCCGGGCTTCACGTGCAGGGTTTTGACCTTTTCGAGGGCGGACTTCCAGTCGTCGCCGAAGCCCATCTCGTTGGAGGCCTTCTTCATCTCGGCCTCGCACCAGAGGAACTCGCGCTCGCCGATGGCGATCAGCTCCTCGGGCGTGTAGTCGATCATCTCGGCGCGGAGGTCTTCCATGAGGCCCTCGCGTCCGATCGGGTCGCCGATGATGGCGTCCGGGTCCTTCATGTCGGCGAGGGTCTCGCGCAGGGCCCTGGCATAGTCCTTCAAGGACTCATCGGTCTTCTTGAACGGGTCCCGATTCCACCATGTGAACATCGGATCATAGCCATCATAATGACGAAACCACTGCGAGAGGTCCCCCCGAAGCTCGTCCACGGCGCCCGCGGCGCGAAAGGCCACGGTGCGTGCGACCTTGCCCTCCTTCTTCTTCTCATCGACCCCTTTGCGAAGGTCGTCCACCTGCGAGGTCACGCGGGTGAGGACGTCTGCGGCGGCCTCGGGGTCGAGCGGGTCGAGGCGCTTCCTCGCTTCAAGAAGCTCGACCACGAGCGGGGCGAACGGCATGAGAGGTTCCATCTCGGCGAACTGCCGCCTGGTGCGATCGAGGCGGGCGAGGTCGCTCCTCAGCTCGTTGTCCAGGAGGAGGTAGTCGATCTTGCCCTCGGGGCTGAGCGCATCGAACTCCACGGCGGAGAGCCGATCGCGCCAGGCCCTGGTGAAGCTCTCAAGCCGCTCGCCACGCGCCGCCGAATACCCGAACGGGAAGCGATTGAGGACGCCCCGGCGATCGGACGACCAGCGATCGACCACGGTGGCCATCTCGCTCGCGGGGTTCTCGATCAGCGGGGCCAAGGGCGGGACGAAGCGGTCCTCGGCCTGGCCTCGGGTGGGGCCCGCGATGAGCAGGAGCAGGACCAGGAGCAGGATTGGGGAACATCGGGGGATCACGATCGGGGGTCTCCGCGAGGGGATGGGGTCGGGGGGCACGCTCGGAGAGGAGTCGGATTGTCTCACACCTTGCGGCTCACGAACACCTGCGCGAGGTCGTCCTCGGTGAGCGGGGCAAAGTGGACCTCGGTCCGAAATCCAGCCTCATCGAGGAGGGTTGTGAGGTCGGCCCCAAGCTCGGTGAACACGGGATACCCCACGTCCCCGCCGGGGTGGAAGATCGTGGGTTCCAACGGAGTCCCAGAAAGTCTCAGGCGCCGCGCCCGTGTCCCGCGGCGCCTGGGGCAGGCGGACGCGGCATCTCGCCGCCGGTCTCGTTAGAATCCGCGCCGGACGGGACCGGCCATGACCGCAGCAATCGCGCGCCCACTCGACTACGCGACCGCACGCCCCGACCCGCTCGCCCACGCGATGGAAGCCGAGCGTGCGGGACAAGCGGTCGATTCCCACCGTCGCACGACCCACCAGCTCCGACAGGGTTCCGCGGCCGGCGCGGGCGAGAAGCTCGAGCTGGAACGCGCGATCCTGCCCGTGACAGAAGCCGAGCGC
>JANOBY010000710.1:0-1873 GCA_031411935.1 Planctomycetales bacterium
CCCGGCGGTCCTGGCCGTCAATCAGCATGGGGCCGTACTGCCCCCGGATCACCCGGCGAGGCATGTCGGCTACCCGGAGGGGAACGAGACTCCGCAGCACCTTCACCTTCTCCGCCCGCACGTCGTCGGCCCCGAGGGACGCGGGTGGCTCCATTGCGATCAGGGCAAGGAGTTGAAGGAGGTGGTTCTGCACCACGTCCCGCAGGGCACCGGCCCGGTCGTACCAAGCCCCCCGCCGCCCGGTCATCCCGTCGGCCTCCGCCATCGTGATCTGGATGTGGTCGATATATCGGCGGTTGAAAAGCGGCTCGAAGATGCCGTTGCCGAAGCGGAAGGCCAACAGGTTTTGGACGGTCTCCTTGCCCAGGTAGTGGTCGATCCGGTAGATCTGCTCCTCCCCGAGGAACCGGCGGAGGTGCCGGTCGAGGGTCAGGGCCGACGCGAGATCCCGGCCGAACGGCTTCTCTACCACCACGCGGGACCACGGCGATCCGGTCGCTGGCGGGAGCAGGCCGGCCCCCGCTAGTCGCTCGACGATGGACGGAAAGTGATCCGGGTCGGTGGCCAGATAATACAACCGGTTCCCGTGGTTTCCCAACCCGGCCTCAACCTCCCCGAGCCTCCGGGCGAGATCGGAGTACCCCTCCACCGTGGTGAAATCCGCGCGGTGGTAGAAGACGGAATCAGCGAACCGTTTCCAATCTGCCCCGACCTCGACTCCCGCCAGGGAGTGGGCTGCGTCCCGGAGTTCGGCGCGGAACCGGGCGTCGTCCTTGTCCCGGCGACCGATTCCAAGGACCGCGAACGGGGCGGCGAAGAACCCACCCTTCCACAATCGGAACAAGGCTGGGACGAGTTTACGGGCGGTCAGATCGCCGGTCGCACCGAACACAATTGCCGTGAACGGCTCGGCTACCCGTACCGGTGGCAACGCCATTCCGCTGAGACTCGTCGCGAACGAGCGGCCGGTTTCGTTGTTTTCTTTGGGTGCGCTAGTCATGCTGTGCCCCGATCACGGACGTTTCGGTGCGCCGAGGGACTTCCTAAAGTTGTTCAGTGGTGCTTGTAAAATCCCACGCCTTTGATGTCGGACCACGCGGTCGTTTGGTGGCACTGGTAACACTGATCGACCGTGGCCTTCGGCTTACCCGCCACCTTGGCCGAGACCATATTGAAATGCATCATGTAATGGCTTGGCGGTGCCTGATGGCATTGCACGCAGTCCGTGGACTTCGGCGACGGGTGCCGGAACTCGGGGATCGTCCACTTCGCCGTCGCGTGGCACTGGGCGCAGTCCTGGCCGAAAAGCTTGAAGTGCCGGTCCTTGCTGGAATGGCAAGATGCGCAATTCAGAACCGCCTCTCGGGGGGTGAGGCTCGAATGGCCTTCCGATCCGTGGCCCGCGGGCTGGTGTTTGCCGATCCAATCGAGGAGGTCTTTCCGCACCCGTTCGTTTTCACCGCCCGGAGTGCGGTCGTCTTTCAGTTGGCGGAAGCCGATCTCGGCGAGTGCCCCGTGGTCCATGCCGGTCGGGCTGCGATCGATTCCCCGGTGTTCGCGGTGGCACTCGACGCAACTGCTCACGTTGGCGTGAAACGCGGTCGGCTGGCGCTTCAACAACGACTCGTCGTTGGCGTGGCAGGCGATGCAGCTACGGGCTTCGACCCCCTTGCCGGCCGTGTGGCAGGCCGCGCAGTTGTGTTCCAGAAACGCATGCGACTTGGACAGATCGCCAGGACGGGCCATCCGCTCCCAAACCGTTGAGTCCAACACCCCGGAACGCTCGCCGCCGGAATGGTTTCCGAAGAAGTAATTGCCGCCGAACATCGCCACGATGATGGTTGCCACGGCAACGAAGTGCCAGAGTTTCATG
>JANOBY010000711.1:0-6790 GCA_031411935.1 Planctomycetales bacterium
CGGCAGGTCGTGACCGGGACCTGCTTGGTGCGAACCTCGCTCACCATGCGGCAGGTGGTCACCGGGACGGTCTTCGTGCAGGGGACGCTGACCATCTTGGTGACGGTGCAGGGAACCTGCTTCACGGCCGTCTCACGGACCATCTTGGTCACGGTGTAGGGCACAACGCGACTGGCGGTCTCGGGCACGTTGACCGTCACGGTGTACGGGACCGTCTGGCACATGGTCTTGGGGACCATCTTGGTCACGCTCACGGGCACGCAGCGGGTCGCGGTGCGGGGCACCATCGTGCAGAAGGTGTAGGGGACGCTCTTGACGGCCGTCTCCTGAACCATCCGGCACACGGTCACCGGCACGGTCTTGGTCTGCACCGACTGGACGTTCTCTACATAGCTGTAGGGAACCTGATTGGTGATGACCTCGCTCACGTAGCGGGTCGTGCTGACCGGAACCTGCTTGACCATCTGCTGGGTCACGAAGGTGGTGGTCGTCACGGGCACGGTGCGGGTCGTGGTGACCGGGACCTGCTTGAGCACCGTGAACGGCACTTGCTTGGTCACGACCTGACGCTCCATCACCGTCTCGCTCACGGTTTCCATCACCGAACGGGGACGATAGACCGTCTGCTCGACGTAGGTGGCCGGGGCGTTGACCCACTGGCCGTCCACGCAGACCGTCTTGCCGGGGACGCACACGCGTTCGACGACCGGCTCGCAGACGGTCTTGCAGACCTGACGGCTCACGGTGCGGGGCACGCACACCGTTTCCTGCACCGTGCGGCATCCGGTCTCGGTGACGGTCTGGCAGGAGGTCTCGGTGATCGTGCGGCAGGAGGTGGTCTGGACCGGGCGGCACACGTTGTAGCGGACCTCCCTCATGGTCGTCTCGCAGACCGGACGGCAGATGGTATTGCTGACCGTCTTCATGCCCGTGCGCTGCACGGGGGTGCACACGGTGTAATTGACGGTCTTGTAGGTCGTCTCGCGAACGGGCTTGCAGACCGTGTAGGGGACCTGCTTCATGCCCGTCTGTCGGACCGGAACCATCGTCGTGTACTGCTGCGGCTGCATGACCGTGGTGTTCACCGGTACGCTCACCGTGTACGGGACCTGCTTGTAGCAAGTCTTCTGCACGGCGCGGTTAACGGTGTAGTAGCAGGTCTTGTAGGCCGTTTCCTGCACGGGGCGGCAGACGGTGTAGGGAACCGTCTTCATGATGGTTTCCTGCACGGGGCGGCAGACCGTGTAGGCGACTGTCTTGTACGAGGTCTCCTTCACGGGCCGCGTGACCGTGTAGTTCACCGTGTTCAGGTGGGTCTCGGTCACGGGCCTCTGGACGGTGTACGACTTGGTCTGCATGTGGGTCTCACGCACCGGGCGAACGGTGGTGTAAGCCACATCCTTCCAGATCGTCCGCGAGACCGGACGCTGAACGGTATAGCGGTGCTCTCGCATCACGGTGCGATACACCGGCTTCTGCACCGAGTAAGGAACATCCTTGAGATGTTGCTCAGTGATGGTTTGGATGGACGTCACGGAACGAGGCTGCATGACCGTGTCGACCACGTCTCGCGTGGTGGTCACGGGGCGGCTCTCGTACACCGTTTCCTGCACGGGCTTCAGGACCGTCATGGTCGTGAGCCGGTATTCGACGTGGCCCCCACAATCCTGCTCGGGCGCACAACAACGATTCGAGGCCGCACCAGCATAACTGGCCGCCTCCGTCGTCTGTTCGGCTCCCCAAGCCCCGATCAGGGTCATGAGCGCAACCGAAAGAAGTTTACGCATGGTCTGACGCTCCACGACAACTCTCCGACTCAAATGAGCCCGGCGGTCAGTTCCACCCCTGGATGCCGGATCCTCCGGCGCGGGTCCGCCTACTCATGGATAGCATCGTCGCGACGACCGCCCGATCTTCAGCGTCTTTATCCAAATCTCCCAAGAGCCCGAATCCACCAAAACATCCATCTTGCCTGTTCGTTACCAGCGTTCCGCATGACACCCTTATTATCAGAAGAACCCGCCTTTACGTTAGGTCGCGAACAATCCCTGGCGATCCTCTGACCCTTAAATATTGCAGGGCTTTCCCAATTTGAGGATTTCGCAGATCGATCGCCATGAGCGCCCTCTCGATCTGTTCCCTGTCGCAGGAGACGGTGATGGCACGTGCCCGGCTCGATCGTGTACCCTTGGGGCCCTCGGGTAGTTCTTCCCAGGGTGGACAGGTCCTCGTTGCCATGAGCGTTCTAAATCGGTTTCGACTCGACGGTCGCGTGGCTCTTGTCACGGGAGGTGCCCGCGGGCTGGGCCGGGCCATGGCGGAGGCTTTGGCCTCGGCGGGGGCGTCGGTCGCGGTCACGGCGAGGAATCTCGACGCGTCGTCGGCGACCGCTCGTGAGATCGCGGACGCCACGGGGTCAAAAGCCCTGGGACTCGCGGCGGAGATCACCGATCGGGCCCAGGTTGAGGGCATGGTCGCGAACACCCTCGATCACTTCGGGAGGATCGACATCCTGGTCAACAACGCGGGCATCAACATCCGAGGGCCGATCGAGTCGCTGCGCGAGGAAGACTTCGACGCGGTCATCGCCGCGAACCTGAAGGGCCCCTGGCTTGTCTGTCGGGCCATCGCTCCGATCTTGAAAGCTCAAAGGTCGGGCCGCGTGATCAACGTGGCCAGCATGCTCGCCGAGGTCAGCATCCCGGATCGCACCCCGTATGCGTCGAGCAAGGGGGGGCTCTCGCTCATGACCAAGACGCTCGCGCTGGAGTGGGCCCCGTTCGGGATCACGGTCAACAGCCTCTGCCCCGGCCCGTTCGCCACCGAGATGAACCAGACGCTCATCAAGGACCCCGAGGTCAACGCGACCTTCACCAGCAAGATCCCGCTGGGACGCTGGGGCGATCCCGCCGAGCTTGGCGCAGTGGCGGTGTTCCTGGCGAGCGACGCGTCGAGCTTCATGACCGGTGCCAGCCTTTTTGTCGACGGCGGATATACAGCCCAGTAATTCAGGACCTCGTGCATCATGAGCTCTCTGCATCTGCCCAAAGGCTACCGAGCCTGCGGTGTGAAGGCCGGGATCAAGCCCTCGGGCGGCCTCGATCTGGCCATGATCGTGGCCGACGTGCCGGGCGCGGCGGCCGGGACTTACACGACCAATCGGGTGGCCGCGGCCCCCGTGAAGTGGGACCGGGCGCTCACCCCGTCGGATCGGATCCAGGCGATCGTGATCAACGCCGGGAACGCCAACGCGGCCACGGGCGACGAGGGCTTCGAGAACGCCCGACGGATCGCCGAGACGGTGGGCGACCGGCTGAACTGCGGGCTCGAAGGCGTGCTCGTGGCCTCGACCGGCGTGATCGGCAGGCAGCTCCCGATGGAACGGGTTCTTGACGGGCTCGGGCGGGCTCACGAGGCCCTCACCTACGACGAAGCCGGATTCGTGGACGCCTCACACGCCATCATGACCACCGACACCCGGCCCAAGGTCGTCTCGCGCCGGGTTCCGCTGGAAGAGGGACGCTGCACCCTGTTCGGCATGGCGAAGGGGGCCGCCATGATCGGCCCGCGCATGGCCACCATGCTCGGCTTTCTCATCACCGACGCGCGGGTGGCCCCGGGAGCCCTTCAGGGTATTCTCTCGGAAGCCGTGGACGAGTCCTTCAACTGCATCTCCGTTGAAGGGCACACGAGCACGAACGACACCGTGCTCTTGCTCGCCGGGAGCAACTCCGACCGCCCCTTCCTTCGTGGAGCTTCCTTGAAGGCTTTCGCCTCGGCGGTGAAGGAGACGTGCGTCGAGCTTGCCCGCATGATCCCGGACGACGGAGAAGGTGCAACCCACCGGATCACGATCGACGTGGAAGGTTGCCTCGATCGAGCCGAGGCCGAGCGGATTGCCCGCCGGATCGCCGATGACCCGCTCGTGAAGACCGCGATCCACGGCGCCGACCCGAACTGGGGCCGGATCGTGTCGGCCGCGGGGCACTCGGGGGTGATCTTCGACGAGCCCGAGATGTCCCTCAAGCTCAACGGAATATCCCTCTATCAGGCCGGTTCCCCCGTGCCATTCGATGCCGAGGCCGTTTCCACGAATCTCCGCGAGAATCGCGAAACGCATATCCACCTCACGTTCACCCGGGGCAACGGGCGGATTCGCTTCTGGACGTGCGACCTCACCGCCGAATATGTCCGACTGAACGCCGATTACACCACCTGACCGGGGCCTTGGTACGCATGGATGAGCCCACGACTCCGAGGGATCGCCCTGCCGCTCCCTCCAGGCCTCGACTCGATCGCCTGGCCCTGCTGGTCTTGCTGAGTCTTGCCGCCCTGATCTATCAGGGGTATCAGGGGTGGATCGCTCTGGGCCTCGACGATACGAACCACCTGGAAACCCCCCTGGCGCTGGCCACGGCCAGGCAATTCAAGGACGGGCCTTCGACTCTGTATGGGCCGTTCTCGGGAACACATCCCGAGGTGCTGATTCACGCCCCGCTTTACTATCGGTTGGCCGCGGGAACGGCTTTTCCGTTCGTCCGATTGGGGGTCAATGCTCTCCAGGCCTCGCTCTTTGGGGGGCGGGCATTGTCGGCGATCGGTCTCCTCTTGTCGGTGATCGCGGCCTGGAAACTGGCACGCCTGGATGGCCTTTCCCTCTTTGCAGGGGCCGTCGCGTCGTTGCTGATCGCCTCATCGCCTGTCTTCGGGAGCTTCGGCTTCACGGTCAGGCCCGACACCCTGGGCATCGGCTTGCAGACCGTGGCCTTCGGGCTCGTTCTGCGGTCTCTCCAGAAGGATTCGGGACCCTCCCTGGGCCGTCTGGTCGTGTGCGGCATCTTCTTCGGTCTGACCGCATGCATCAAGCAACATCTGATCGTGGCGGGAGGTTTGGCCTCGCTCTTGATGATGGCCCGGGCAAGCCAGGGACGAGTCGCCTGGTGGAAAGTCCTCGTGGGGCTGGGCTCGGGACTCGTGGTGATCGGCGCTTATTATGGGGCCGAGCAGTGGGTCACGCGGGGCTGGATGTGGCGATCGGTTTACGAGCTTCCTTCCCGCCTGAGGGAGCTTGCCCCGGCCTCGTGGACCCATGTCCGAACGGTATTTCTTGAGGTCGCCAAGCGAGGGTTGGGCGAAATCGCCCTGGCGGCCGCGGTCCTGCTCGTCGGCGGACGGAGGGCCTTATCCGGGACAAAGATCGACGCAGCCCTGGTCGCCATCTTCGCGGCCGAGACCCTTGCGATGGTGCCTCTCTGCCTTGCGAGCGAGGGGGCGTACGTGAACTACGCCATGCCCTCGGTGGTCTGGGCCTCGATCGGGCTCGCACGGGCTTTGGATCGGATCACGACCGGACCTCCTCTCGGCGCAAGGCGATGGCTTCCGGTCCTCGCGGCGATCGTGCTCATGCTTCGCAGCCTCCAGCTTGTGATCATTGCCCAGACGTCGAGGCAGGACGACCTCATGGTGCTTGCGGACCTGCTCAGGGATCCGGTGGTCGCGGCGACACCGGCTCGCGGGCGGTACTTCGTGGGGAAGCCGCAGCATGACCGCCTGTATGGGGCGGTGGACCTCGCGCATGATGAGTGGCTCTATCGCTCCTACGAGCAGGCCGAGATGGCCGAGCCGCGTTCGGAGTGGTTGAAGAACCGGATCGCGGGGCCCGAGGCCGACGTTTCCCTGGTCATCGTCCCTTCAAGCACCGAGGAAGTCGGGGGCTTCGTTCCGGGAATTTCCCTGGCCTTGCCCGACCTCGGCTACGAGCAGATCCAGCAATACGGCCAGTACGCGGTATGGAAGCGAGTCCGCTAGGCTCCTGCTCAGGCTTGGGGGCGTTGCGAGGGCGGGATCTTCCTGTGATGCTAGAATGAAGGAAGGAACCGGATCCTTGCCATCCCGTCGCATGCCCAAGGCTGATTCGCGCTGTGGACCTTGAACGCCCCAACCGCGCGACTGCGCCCGATCCTGAATTCGGCTCGTACCACTCCGGCCCCATGTTCGGCGGTCTGGACGGCGACGCGGAGGGCTACCTGAGGGTCGTCGCGAATCCGTTCCTGGCCTTCTGCTACCTCACGGCGTGGCTTGTCGTCATGTACAAGACGGTGGCCGAAGGGTTCGCGGGGCCCCTCACGCCCATGCTCCTGGCCATGATGATCGCGGCGCTCTGGCTCACCCCGCACTTCATCCACTATCACTGTCTGGATTGTGGCGGAAGCGGCAAGCTGCTGAAGTGGCGGCGTCATGTCTGCCACGCGGTCGTCCAGAGGCGTGATGCCGGGATGCCTCGCCGCCTCCGCGGTCCCAGCCCTCCGCTCCAAGTCGTGCTCTGGCTTTGGGTCTTGCTCGCCCTGGCCATGGTCGTCAACGCGCTGGGATAGTCGTGATCGCGAGGTGCCTTGACACCCCGGACGAGCCCCCAAGATAATAAGACTCTCACTCCCCATGGACGCGCCTTAAGCGCGTTAATCCGTCGGCTGTTCCGTCCCAGACACTCACCTCCAGGATGTCATGCTAAGACCCGCGACCCTGAATCCAATCGACCTGCTCGAGGAGATTCTCTCGGAGCGGATCCTCATCCTCGACGGCTCGATGGGGGCCCTGATCTACTCCCGAGAGCCCGACGAAGCCGACTATCGAGGTACGCGGTTCGCCAGCCATCCGAAGAATCTGAAGAATTGCACCGAGGTCCTCAACTTCACGCAGCCCAAGCTGATCGAGGAGATCCATCGCGCCTACCTCGACGCCGGCGCCGACGTGATCGAGACCAACACGTTTAACGGCAATGCGATCGGGC
>JANOBY010000712.1:0-22817 GCA_031411935.1 Planctomycetales bacterium
GCCGAAGCGCTCGGGCTGGCGCACAAGGGGTGGGCCTACCTGATCGTGACCGGCGTGGTCCTGGTCGTGTCGGCCTTGCTCGTCTGGATCGGCCTCCCGCGTTTCTCCCGCAGCTTCGACACGATGATCAACACGAAGGAAGAGCTGACCCGGAACCTCGCGTGGGTCAAGACCGTGCTCGTGAATAGCGGGCGAATGATCCCGCAGCGGCGTCGATGAGCGAGATCGGTCCTCGCGTCGCGCTGATCATCAACGCAAGCTCCCGCCGAGGCTCGCAGGTGCTGGCCTCAGCCTCGGCGGATCTCAAGCGCCACGGACTCGAAGTCCTGGCCGCGATCCGCGTGGGGAGCCCGGCGCGACTGGGCACGGTCTCGGACCGACTCCTCGCGATGGACCTCGACCGCCTGATCGTCGGCGGAGGGGATGGGACCCTGAGCAAGCTCGCGCCCCGAGTGGCCCAGCACCGGGTGGCCCTGGGTGTCCTGCCCACGGGCACGGCGAACGACTTCGCCCGCACCCTGGGGATTCCGAACGATCTGGCCCTGGCGGCGGAGGTCGCGGCGGGCCAGACCTATCAGGACGTGGACCTGGCGCGGGCCAACGGCAAGAGTTTTTTGAACGTGGCGAGCGTGGGGATGTCGGTCGCGGCCCTCGACCGGCTCTCGCCGGGCCTGAAGCAGAGGCTCGGGAATCTGGCCTATGCCGTGGCCGGGGCCCGGGCTTTCTTCAGCCACGACCTGTTCCGGTTCCACATCGAGGCGCAGAAGGAATACTCGGGCTCGGCGCATCAGGTCATCGTGGCCAACGGCCGATTCTACGGAGGGGGGGTGCTGGTGGCCCAGGACAGCACCCTGGACGACGGGGCGCTCACGGCCTACGGCCTGGGCATGCGAGGGCGGTGGGAGCTGCTCCGGACCGTCGCCCTCCAGAAGCTCAGAGTCCCCCTTGAGCGGCCCGGAGATGCCTACGTGCGGGCCACCTCTCTGCGCCTGGAAACCTGGCCTGCGCTTCCGGTGAACCTCGACGGCGAGATTCGCACCCAAACTCCGGTGGAATTCGCCGTCGCGGAGAAGGCCTTGCGGGTGATGGTGCCGCAGGTCTGATCAATTCAGGGCTGGGTCACGACCTCGGAGACGACCTCGCCGACCTGGCGGTCGGTGGCCTTGGGGGCGATGTCCTTCCAGGCGACGATCCCGACGAGCGACCCGGTGCTGTCGACCACGAGCAGACGCCTCACACCCTGCTGGGCGATCGTGGCGTGGATCTCCTCCAGGGTGGTGAGCGGCGAGACCGTGATCGGGTCCTTGCTCATGATCTCGGCGACGGTCCTCGTGGCGAGGTCGGGATACTCGGCGAGCGCCAGGGCAACGTCGCGATCGGTCAGCACGCCCACGGGCTTGCCGGCGTCCACCACGGGCACGGACCCGCAGTCGGCGTCGCGGAAGATCATGACCGCTTCGGTCACGCTGCTGTAGGGGGAGCAGGTCCGGGGCGTGGGGGTCATCACGTCGGCTGCCGTGAGTTGCGCGGTGGTGGCCATGAATGGTCCTTCGAGGCGGAATACGGGCGTGGCGAAAGGGGCCGCGGGAACGGATTCCGAGCGGCGTTACGGCTTTCCACGAAAGCAAATCACGCGCCGGGGTCTCTTGCATGGATTTGACTCATGAAAGGCTCGCCCGCCCTTCGCGGCCAAATCCCCAGGAAACTGGCGCACCCAAAATCCGCGGAATCCGTATAATCGGACATTCGGCGCGGACGGATCGAAGGGATCGGCCTGTCCGCGAGATGGCGAGTTACCGTTCTCAGCGTGAGGGAGACGAGACCGATGCGACAGCCCGTGCGATCTGGCCTGGCCGCCCTGGTAGTGGCGGGATTGGTGCCGACGGCGGCCCTTCACGCCCAGCAGGCACCCGCGGCCAAACCGGCCCAGGCGGCACGTCCGGCCCTGACCGCCGCCGAGAAGGCCAAGCTCAACGAGACGCTGGCCACCGTCAACGGCCAGCCCATCACCCGGGGCCAGTTCCTCCAGTTCATCACCCAGTACCAGGTCGCCCCCGGCAGCGAGGCCACCGCGTACACCACGGGACTGGAGATCCTGATCAACACCAAGCTCCTGACCCAGTTCCTCACCGAGAACAAGGTGCCGGTCCAGGAAACCGAGATCGACAAGATCGTCGACGAGCAGCGCAAGGCCGCCGCCGAGAACAACAGCAGCCTGGAATCGGCCCTGGCCGACTCCAACACCACGCTCGAGAAGATGCGCGACGACATCCGCAACACCCTCCAGTGGCGGGCCTACGTCGAGAAGACGGCGACCGACAACGCGCTCAAGGCCTACATGGAGCAGAACAAGGACGTCTTCAACGGAACGCTCGTCAAGGCGAGCCACATCCAGGTCAACATCGAGCCAACCGCCAGCGAGGCCGAGAAGGCCGCGGCCCGCGAGAAGCTCCTGAAGATCAAGAAGGAGATCCAGGCGGGCGCGATCACCTTCGCCGACGCCGCCAACAAGTACTCCGAGGACCCCTCGAACAAGGAGCAGCCCTCGGGCGGAGACCTCCGCTTCTTCCCTCGCAAGAAGTTCACCGAGGCCTTCTCCGCCACGGCTTTCGGCCTGGCGAAGGGCGAGATCTCGGCCCCGGTCGAGACCGAGTACGGCATGCACCTGATCCAGGTGACCGACCGCAAGGAAGGTCAGCCGATCCAGTTCGAGCGGTTCAAGGAGAAGATCCTGAACCAGTACGCCGTGGACAAGCAGAACGACATCGTGGCCGAGATGCGCAAGAGGGTGAAGGTCGAGATCAAGCCCATGCCCACCGACCTCTTCGGCGTGAAGCCCCCGGCCGAGGCCACCCCCAAGGCCGCCGCGCCCGCCGCCGCCACGCCCAAAACCGCCACCCCCGCTCCCGCCACGCCCAAGGGCTGAGCGTGGAGGAGGGTGCTACAGAACGATCGAGGCGGCCGGGCGAGACCCTCGGCCGCCTTGCTCATTTCCCGCCCAGGGCCACGAACCGGCGGTAGGTGTCGGCGATCCCGTGGGCCAGAGAGGTGTAGGGCAGGGGGCCGAACGCCTCGACCAGCCGAGAGTGGTCCAGGTCGGGCGCGATCGGGAGCTGGCGGTCTCCGTGGGTGACCCGACCGCGGGACTCGGGCACGACCTCTTCGAGCGTGGACACGAACCTCTCGATGGGCACGACCTCGCCGCGCACGTTGTAGGCCTCCGCCCCCTCGAACGGGTCGGTCAGGACCTTCAGGAAGATCGCGGCCACGTCGTCCACGTACTGGAAGTCCTGCAAACCGCCGTAGCTGATCGCGAACGATTCGCCCCTGGCCAGGGCCTCGATCGCCCGCGTGGGCTCGCTGGTCACGCCGAAGTCGCGTCCGACCCCGTAGACGGTCCAGGGCCGGAGCCCCACGCTGTTCACTCCGTGGTCGAGGTGGTACACGCGGGCATTCAGCTCGTTGCAGACCTTGAAGGCCCCGTAATGGGTCATCGGCGTGAGCCGAACCTGGTCGCCGACCGGCCCGTCGGAGGGGCCGTGAACCGCGGCCGAGCTGGCGTAGACCACGCGCTCGACCTGATCCTTCAGGGCCGCGGCCGCCTCGAAGATCGCCAGAGTGCCCAGCACGTTGACCTTTGCGCCGAGCATGGGGTCGGCGCGGCAGGTGGGCACCTGCAAGCCCGCAAGGTGGAGCAGGTGCGTGGCCTCGACGGACTCGACCGCCCCGCGCACCGACATGGCGTCGGAAACGTCGCCCTGGAGGAAATGGACGCGGGATTTCTCCTCGGCGGTGAGCAGGAGGTCCAGCCGGTGCGTGTCCTCCTTCAGGTCAAAGATCCAGACCTCGCGTCCCTCATTGATGAGCCGCTTCGCCACCCACGACCCGATGCACCCATAACCACCCGTCATCAGCACGCGCACGATCCCACCCTCCGCACCCTTCAGTCCCCAGAGACGGCGAGATCGTCGCACGGATCCCAGCGGCAGACAAGCGGACGGGCGAGAATCGGGGTCAGGGCGGGAAATACTCCTTACGCCGCTTCCGGCCCCGGCAGAAGGGGACCATCAGGTGACGACGCGAGCACTCCCCTGCAAGCGTCTCCCAGACCGTCTGCAAGCGGACCCGCCGACGTAGTGCGCTGGGCTTCAGATAGTACCCAGGTTGAGGCTTGTGCCATCGAGGGCGACCGAACGGCGGGCCGAAGCGTTGTCTGGCCACGCGCAGACGCCTGAGAGCCTCGTCGAGACTCTCCCCTTCGCGGACGACGATCCGAATACCCATGCAGTTGCGTCTTGTACGGCTGACGCCATGCCGAGGGGACCTGGTCCCGATTTGCCAAACACGAATTGGTGCTGGGAGGAGTCTATCTCCTCCTCAGGTTCGTGAGCAAGATTTCCCGCCGTGTTCCCCTCCGTCAATGAGGCGTCAACCCGACCGAACCGCCATGACTGCCAGGCTCACGCCCAGCACAAAAAGACCCGTCAGAGCGAATCCACCGAGCTTGGCCCGGAGACTCAGCGAGGGTCTCGGCGTCGGGCTCTGTTCCACGGCTTCCCGATAAGCGGGATCGAAAACCTCGGCCGACTTCTTGCTCATCAGAAGAAGCATGGCCGCCGCCGGCATGACCAGGCAGAGCCACACACCCACGCCCGCCAGCGGGCCGTCCTCGGACCATGCCAGGATGCTCACGCCGAAGTGGTAAACGAGCGCAAGTCCGAGCAACACGACGCAGGCCCGGCGGGTGCGAGGCAGCAATTGCCTTAACCCTCGACCTATCCGAAACGCGAGATAGGCGACCAGAAAGTTCATCATCGCCGCGATGGAGAAGAGGGTTGCGAACCCGCCCGGAAAACCCAGATCGGCGAGCCCGACGCCACTGCGAAAGGTCGCGATCCCCAATCCTACGGCGAACAACCCGATGCCCGCCGCCACGGCGCTCATTCCATAACACGCCGCCCCAATGGCGCGGACGGTCGCCTCTCGGCTCGATCGCACGATCAACGTCAGTCTCCTTGCGGCCAGGATTCTGGCGGGGGGATCCTTTGCGGTGGCTCAGGGCAAGGGACGGACTTCGCAGGAATTTCAGGCCGGGGGCTTCCCCTTGAAGGTCAGCGATCGCAGCTTGAGCGTGTTGGGCCTGAGCGTCCCCAGCTCGGTCTCGATCCCTTCCTGGGGGAAGAGGATCAGACCGCTGAACTTTTCGCCGGTGGTCGTGACGATGGTCCCCACAAAGTCATTGGGGGAACGTCCCTGCCTCTCCTCGATGTTCGTGGGATAGACCTCGAAGTGGACCTCCTTGATTTTCTCCGGCTTGATCGCGTAGAGCCCCAGGTCCGATTGCACGTCGAAGGAGGCCAGGGTCAAAATGCCCTCGAAGGTCCGGTTGTCGTCCATCTTGACCTCGACCTTCCACTTTTCGCGCACCTTCGCGGGCACTGCGCCGAACTGGGCCCAGCAAGGGATCGGGGCCATCGTGACGACGAGGACGGCCAACAGGTAGGCACGTTTCATGGGGATCTCGGTTCGGGCGTTGGGAGTCCGGAGGTCGATCTGCTGCTGGGATCTTATCCGCGAAGTCTGTCGCGAAGCGATCACCCCCAATCCCGGATTCTTCCCCGACATGGGAAGGGATGCGAGCGAGACAACCCCTCGTGACGGGGTCTCTTGCCCGCTCGCTGTCCACCCCCTTCACTCATCCTTCGGCTTGCAGCTTCCCTTGGTGCCGGGTTTCTTGCCGGGGGTGGGCTCGTACCCGGGCCAGCAGCGGGAGTCCTTCTTGGCCTTGGGGGCGGCCTTCTTCTTCGTGGTTTTCGCGGCCTTCATGACCCTGGGACCTCGACTGGTTGTCGGGCGGATAGAACGACAGGCAACGCAAAGCGCGTGCCCGGCATTTCGACGCCCGTGCGGCTTGACGATCGTCCGCGAATATGCGCTGATCTCGTAATACGGATCGCCCATTCGTCATACTGGCCGTGGTCGATCGCTCGATGGCGGGAGCCTCTCATGCATATCCCTGACGCAGTGCTTGCCCCGTCGATGGCCGCGGTCACGAGCGTGGGGGGGGCCGCTGGGTTCTCGTATGCCTTGCGAAAGCTGGAGAAACAGAGCGGGGAGAAGACGGTGGTGCTCATGGGCATCATGTCGGCCTTCCTGTTCGCCGCGCAGATGGTGAACTTCCCGGTCTTCCCGGGGGCCTCGGGGCACCTGCTCGGCGGGTTGCTCGCGAGCGTACTGCTCGGTCCCTGGGCGGGGGCCTGCGTGGTGGGGGCGGTCCTGATCGTTCAGTGCCTGCTCTTCGGTGATGGGGGGGTCACCGCCCTGGGGGCGAACTTCCTGAATATGGGCCTGATCGGCGCGGTGGGCGGATATGCGATTTATGCCCCGATCCGGCGAGCGATCGGCGGGCGTGCCGGCATCCTAATCGGGGCGATGGTCGCGGCCTGGCTTTCGGTGATCCTGGCGGCCGGGGCGTTCGCGGTCGAGCTGGCCATGGGCGGGCGGGGCTCATTCCTGACGGTGCTCGGCTGGATGACCCTGGTACACGCCGCGATCGGCCTGGGCGAGGCGTTGATCACCGGCGTGGTCGTCCGGTTCGTGCTCCTCACTCGCCCCGACTTCCTGTACGAGCCCGAGGGCATGGCCTCCCGAGGGGCCCGGTGGTCCCAGGCCGCCGTGGCGGGGCTGGCGATCGCGCTGGCGGTCGCGGTCTTCCTCGCCCCGTTCGCCTCGACCGAGCAGGACGGGCTGGAGAAGGTCGGGGGATGGCTGGGGTTCCTCCGCGACGAGAGCCCGGCGATGCTCACGGGCGTGTTCCCCGACTACGAGTGGAACGTGCTGGGATCGCCGAGCCTGGGCGTGGCCACGGCCTGCGCGGGGGCGGTCGGGACGCTGATCGTGTTCGCGGTCGGGCTGGGATTGGCCCGGATCTTCGCGCGGGGTGCTGCCAAGGGGGTCGGCCCCGATGCGGCTTGAAGGTTTCGATCGCTCGGCCGGCGACGGCCCTCTCGACCGCATGGAGCCCCGGACGAAGCTGGTGTTGGCGCTCGCCTTCCTGATCGCGGTCGTGTGCACGCCGGTCGGATGGTGGGGGACTCTGGGCGTGCAGGTCGTGGCCCTGGCGGCGGTGATTGTCTACTCGCGTCTGCCCGTGGTCCCGCTTTTGTGGCGATGGATGGGATTCGTGCCGCTCGTGGTGTTCCTGGCGGTGATGGTGGCCCTGGGGCACCCGCAAAGGCCCGCGCTCGGCTTCCCGTCAGTGGCCCTGGCGATCGTGATCAAGAACAGCGTGGCGTTCCTCACGGTCATGGTTCTGACCGGAGTCACGCCCTTCGCTCGCTTACTCGGTGCGATGGGTCGGCTCGGCGCCCCTCGGGTGCTGGTGGCCACGCTCTACTTCATGAACCGCTATGTTCATGTGCTGGGAGACGAGCTCGGGCGCATGGTCCAGGCCCGCCGATCGCGGTCGTACCGCCGCGGAGGGCTGGACTGGGGCCTCCTAACCGGCCTGATCGGCGTGCTCTTCGTGAGGTCGATGGAGCGCGGCGAGCGGGTCTACTCGGCGATGGTCTCCCGAGGCTGGGATGGCACGCTCCGGTCGCTCGACGACGGCCTGGAGGCTCGATGACGCCCCCCGGTGACCCCGCGCCCGCCGTGCTCGTTCACGGCCTCGCGTACCGCTATCCCGACGGCCGCGAGGCCCTTCGCGGTGTGGACCTGGCGATCCGGCCCGGCGAGACGGTGGCCCTGGTCGGGCCCAACGGAGCGGGCAAGAGCACGCTCCTGCTGCACCTGAACGGGCTCCTTCCGGGAAAAGGCTCGGCGCTGCATACCCACGGCGGGGAGGCCGGCGGGAAGCATGTGCACCCTGCCGCGATCTGGATCGATGGCCTGGAAGTGAACCCGCGTAACGCCCCGGAGATCCGTCGTCGGGTGGGCCTGCTGTTCCAGGATCCCGACGACCAGCTTTTCAGCACGACGGTCATCGACGACGTGGCGTTCGGCCCCCTGAACCAGGGGAAGACGCGGGCCCAGGCCCGGCAGATCGCGATGGAATCGCTGCGGAGGGTGGACCTCCAGGACGAGGCCGAGCGGGTTCCGCATCACCTGAGCTTCGGCGAGCGCAAGCGGGCGTGCCTTGCGGGGGTGCTCGCGTGCGACCCGTCGGTGCTCGTCCTGGACGAGCCGACGGCCAACCTCGACCCGCGGGCCCGACGCAGGTTCATCGGCCTCATCCGGTCGCTCACGGCGACCAAGCTGCTGGCCACGCACGACCTGGAGATGGTCCTGGAGCTCTGCTCGCGCACGATCCTGCTGGACCATGGAAGGGTGGTTGCGGAGGGCCCCAGCCGCGAGATCCTGGGCGAGGCGAAGCTGCTCGAGGAGCACGGGCTGGAGATCCCCCTGAGCCTCCTGCTGGGCAAGCCCGCGGGTTGAGGACGAATCTCTGGACGCATCCGCCCTCTTGGCGTAGCATCGACCCTCCCGCGAAGGATGCGGGGCCCGCCCGCGCCGCGTCTCGATTGCCAGGACCGAGGACCCCGACGTGATCCACGTTGACGACCATGCCGGGAACAGCACCTCGCCCGCGGGGACGTTCCAGGTCTCCCAGTACGCGAAGTGGACGTTCCTCGCCCTGTTCATGATGAACCTGCTCGACTACATGGACCGCTGGGCCCTGTCGAGCGTGGTGGGCATGATCAAGAAGGAGATGAGGATCAACGACGCCTCGGTGGGCTCGTTGAACATGTACTTCCTGATCAGCTACTCGCTCATCAGCCCGTTCATGGGCTGGGCGGGCGACCGGTTCCGCCGGACCTATCTCCTGGCCGGAGGCGTGGCCGTGTGGAGCCTGGCCACCGTGGGCACGGGACTGGCCAGCGACTTCAACCACCTGCGGCTCGCCCGCAGCTTCCTGGGCATCGGCGAGGCCACCTACGGCGTGCTGGCCCCCGCGATCCTGATGGACCTGTACCCCCGAGAGCGCCGATCGCGGATCCTCTCGTCCTTCTACCTGGCCATGCCGGTGGGGTATGCCCTGGGCGTGATTGTTGGAGGGAGGATCGCCCTGGCCACGGGAAGCTGGCGGATGGCGTTCTTCGTCGTGGGGATCCCCGGCCTGATCGCGGCCGTGGGGGCGTTGTTCCTGCCCGAGCCGATCCGAGGCATGGCCGAAGGGGTGGACCCGAAGCGCCTGAAGCAGCACGAGAAGGCCGGGGCCAGCCTGGCCGACTATCAGGACCTGGCCGTGAACTCGTCGTACACCTACGTCGTGTTCGGGCTCGCGGCCTACACCTTCGCCTTCGGAGGGCTCGCCTACTGGCTGCCCGAGTATCTCGAACGCGTGAAGGGCTGGGACAAGGCCATGACGGTCGACCGCCTGGGCATCACCGGGCTGCTCGCCGCCGTGGTGGGCATGAGCGGCGGCGGGTGGCTCGCCGACAAGCTCGCGAAGACCAACCCCAAGGCGCTGTTCCAGGTCTCGGGCACGTCGATGCTCCTGGCGGTGCCCTGCGTGGTCCTCGGGCTCTACTCGAACAATCCTTGGGTGGTGATCCTCTGGCTGTTCCTCGCCCAGGCCTTCCTGTTCGCCAACACCGGGCCGAGCAACGCGGTGATCGCCAACGTGGTCGCCCCGAACATGCGCGCCACGGCCTTCGCGATCTCCACCTTCGCCATCCACTTCCTGGGCGACGTGTGGTCCCCGATGCTCATGGGCTGGGTCTCGGACTATTGCGGCAAGCCCGACACCATGGCGAGCGGGATCGGCCAGTTCCTCCGCACGTTGGATGCGGTGCCCGTCGAGATCAAGGACGCCCAGACCGGCCTCGTCGAACGCACCAATCTGGCCGCAGGCATGCTGATCGTGATCCCGGCGATCTTCCTGGGCGGGGTGGTCCTGCTGGCCGGGGCCCGGCACCTGCCCCGCGAGATGGCCCTCATGCTCGCGAAGCTCAAGGCCGCGCCGGCGCATTCCGAGCCCGAACCCACCGCCTCGTGATCGTTGTCAGCGATTTCTCTCCAGGCCGACCTGTTCCCGACATGTTTTCTCCCTCAAATCGGAAGCCCGCACGATGAAGACTCCCATCAAAGTTTCGGTCACCGGGGCCGGCGGCCAGATCGGATACGCCCTGATCTTCCGCATCGCATCGGGCGGGGTGTTCGGCCCCGACCAGCCCGTGTCGCTGGGCCTGCTCGAGATCACCCCCGCCTTGCCGGCCCTCAACGGCACGCTCATGGAGCTTGACGACTGCGCCTTCCCTCTGCTTCACGGCGTGAAGGCCACCGACAAGGCCGAAGAAGCCTTCGGCGACGCCGACTGGGTGATCCTCGTGGGCGGATTGCCTCGCAAGGAAGGCATGACCCGCGCCGACCTCATCCGCGCCAACGGCCCGATCTTCACCGGCCAGGGGCAGGCGATCAACGCCTCGGCCGGGCCGAACGTGAGGGTCCTGACCGTGGCCAACCCGTGCAACACCAACGCCCTGATCGCCCGGTCGCACGCCCCCAAGGTCCCGGCGAATCGCTGGTACGCGATGACCCGGCTCGACCAGAACCGCGCGGCCTCGCAGCTCGCCATCAAGGCGGGCGTGCCGGTCGCCGAGGTCAAGCGGGTCGCGATCTGGGGCAACCACAGCGACACGCAGTATCCCGACTACAAGAACGCCACCATCGGCGGGAAGCCGGCCACGCAGGTCATTTCCGACGCGTCGTGGTTCGAGAGCGACTTCATCCCCACCGTGGCCAAGAGAGGCTCGGCCGTGATCAAGGCACGCGGGGCGTCCTCGGCCGCTTCGGCCGCGAACGCCGCGATCGACAGCGTGCATTCGGCGTCGTTCGCCACCCCGTCGGGCGAGTGGTTCAGCGCGGGAGTGGTCTCCGACGGCTCGTACGGCGTGCCCGAGGGGCTGATCTACAGCTTCCCGCTCACGACCGACGGCACGAACTGGTCGGTGGTGCAGGGCCTGACCATCGACGACGACGCCCGCAAGCGGATCGACGCCTCGGCCGAGGAACTCAAGACCGAGCGCGACGCCGTGAAGGACCTGCTCGGCCCCGCTCTCTGAGGCCACGAGCAGGGCTCGGGGGCGCGGCCGAGCCATTCGGCCCCGACCCGGCCCGTCCGCAAAAGAAGCGAACTTGACTTGCGAAGAGATCGTCGATATTGTCCGGTCAGGCTCCAGGATGGGCCCTTAGCGGATCAGCGCGTCGCGAGACCTGAGGCCCGCAACTCGGGTGGAAGGGTCTTGCGGCGGTGACCGCCTTCTCAGGGAGGAGAAGACGCATGCCTAACCCCGATCGTCGAGCTGTCGCGCGTCGCCGCGCCTGGGGCCGCGGGCCCCATATCCTTCGGTTCGAGCCCCTGGAAGGGCGGCAGTTGCTCTCGGGGGTCGATCCCGTGGCGTCGATCGCGTCGGCCGCGGGCGTGGACGCCGACATGAGCACGACCTCGACCAGCACCTCGCAGGCGACCACGACGGGTGCCGACGTCACGTCCGCCGCCGACACCGCCGCCGACACCGCCGCGCTCTCGACCACCACGACGACGACCACGGCGGCCTCGCCCGCGACGACCACGGCGGCCTCGCCCGTGACGACCACGGCAACCTCGCCCGTGACCACCTCCGCGAGCCCCGGATACGACGGGTCGAACCTCGTGGCCACGGCGTTCGACACCCCGCACAACCTGGACTGGGGCGACTCGTTCCACGCCATCGGCGCGGTGCAGAACCTGGGCTCCACGCCCACGAAGAAGCCCTTCGCCATCGACGTGTACGCCTCGACCACGCCTCAGGGCGCGAACGCTGTGTACCTCGGCTCGGTGCAGATCCCGGCGGGGCTCGCCCCCGGCACGCGCACCGATTACGATCAGGTCCTCACCGCCCCCCCCGTGCCGCTGAACGGCATGGGCACGGCGCAGTCCTACTACATCACGCCGCTGCTCACGGCGACCGACGGCGCCACGGCCGCCCCCACGGCGAAGACCGGCGGGTCGCTCAGCTCCGTCGTGACGGTCACGCCCAGGGTCCCGCCCAAGCTCGTGGGCGCCGGGGTGTCGGTCAGCCCCGGGAGCATCGCCTGGGGCGACACGATCACGGTGACCGCCAAGGTCAAGAACGACTCGCAGGGCGTGGCCCCGCCCACCAACGCCCGCATCGTGCTCACGCCCGAAGGCAAGACCCCGGGCGGAGGCTCGGACTACCAGATCGGCCAGGTCGCCGTCCCGCCGATCGGCGCCTACCAGACCGTCACGGCCAACCAGGCGATCCGCCTGCCCCTGTACGCCCCGACCGCCCTCGCCGGCGCCGGGAAGTTCACCGTGACGATGTTCCAGGATGCCGACGCCTCGGCCAACCCGCTCATGCTCCCCTCGCCGAGCACCACGGCCAACGACACCACGAAGTTGACCATCGCCCCGCCGGCGAGCCTGCCCGCCAATGCCCCCGCGAAGCCGGCCGCGGCCGACCTGACCGTGGTCTCGGTGCAGGAGCCGTCGCCCACCATGTTCCGGGGCGCCACGTTTCCCGTGGGGGCCACAATCCAGAACAACGGGCCGGGCAACGCCGGGGCCTTCAAGGTGCGGTTCCTGCTCGTGACCGACGAGTCCTCCAACGCCCCGGCGCTGGTGCTCGGCGATGCCACCATCCCCGACGGCCTGGAGTCCGGGATGAAGCAGGATGTCCTCCAGACCGTCACGCTACCCTATCGCACGCCCGACGCCTTCGAGGCCGACTCCGCCACGGCCCGCATCGTGGTGCAGGTCGATCCCGAGCGCAAGATCGACCAGTCCAACACCGCGAACGACACGCTGGCCGCCCCCCGCGTGCAACTCCGCGTGCTCACGGCCGAGGGCCAGACCGTGGTGCCCATCCTCCCCGGAGGGACCACCACCACCTCCGTCACCGGGACCGGCACGACCACGACCACGACCCCCGTCGCCGCCAGCACGACCAAGACGAACTTCGAGACCGCGACCGTGGCCGCCGCCGCCAAGCCCGCCGCGGTGACCACGACCACGACCACGACGACCACCACGACCACGACCACCGTCAAGGTCGGGCCGAAGAAGCTCGCCGCGCAGGAAAAGGCCGCCGCACGCAAGGCCGCCATCGCCGCCAAGGCCTCCGCCCGCAAAGCCCTGGCCTCGGCCAAGGCCGCCGCGAGGAAGGAGGCCGCCCGCATCGCCCGTGAAGCCCGCCAGGCCACGGTCAAGACGCAGGTCGTCGCCACCGAGAAAACCCAGGCCGGGACCACCACCACCTTGAAGGTGTTCCAGCCGTCGAACTTCTCGACGACCTCCTGAGCCGATCCCGATCGTCAACGAAGCGATGCATCGCCGGGGCGTTTTGCCGCCCTCGCGATGCATCGTCGCGCTTTGGGGATCGAGTCTGGGCGCCGCACAACCGCGATTGTCGTCGACAGGTTACCTATTTTTAGGCCCCCTGAGAGAAAACTTTAGAAAAAATCCCCGATAACTGGGCAATTTATTGAAGAGCGGGTATTTCGTGGCTATCCTTGGGCAGACCCAGCGACGTCGAGCCAGGAGGCTTGACGCCGGGTCGATTGTGTGATTGCGACCCAGTCTTCGCTAACGCCTCCCGGAGCTCTCTCGATGCATGGCGACCGACGGATTTCTCCTCCGATCGAAGCCCCTCGCGAGGCGAGTCTCCTCGAAGAAAGCCGCTTCGTGCCGCAGCGGTACGAGCCTAATTATGCTTATCCCCTGCTCGTGATGTTCCACGGCCGGGGCGGGGACGAGCACCAGATGGTGCGCTCGATGCCGGCCATGAGCTGGCGCAACTATATCGGGCTGGGGCTCCGAGGTCCCGAGACCGCCGTCCGCCGCGAGCACCACGACGGCCACGGCTGGGGCCAGGCGTTCGCCCGCCCCGATCGCCGTCATGGGGCCATCGCGCCGACGCTTCCGGATCGCGAGATCGTGCGTCGCACCCTCTGGGATCAGGACGCCACCCCCGACCCGGTGGACCTTTTGGAAGAAGGCGTGTTCGGCGCCATCAGGAAGCTCCGCCGCACTCTGCACGTGCACTCCGAGCGGATCTTCCTGGTCGGCTGCGGCGAGGGGGCCGCAGTGGCCTATCGCCTCGGCCTGTCCTATCCCGACCGATTCGCGGGGGTGGTGGCCATCAATGGCTGGCTCCCCGGCGGGTTCCGTCCTCTGGGCCGTTTGAAGGCGTGCCGAGACCTGCGTATCCTGGTGGTCCACGGAGAGTGGAACGCCCGGGCGCCGATCGACATGGCGAGGCACCAGGTCTCCATGCTAAGGGCCGGGGGGCTCCGCGTGGCGTTCCAGACGTACCCGTGTGCCCACCGGCTCACGGCTCCCATGTTGTCGGATGTCGACACCTGGCTCATGAACCAGTGCACCGCCGACCTCATTTGAGGCAGTCTGGGTAAGAATTCCTGCTTCCTTCCGAACAACCCGCCCCGTGAATCGTCCTTACATAGACCTCTCCTCGCGAAATCGTGGCATCGCGCCCGATTCACGGGAGGGCGACCGGGGGCCGAAGGGATGACGGGGACGTTCGCCTGTCCGGAATGCGGGACCTTGCTGAGCACGCACGCACATACGGCGGGCGTTCGCGTGCGGTGCGTGGAGTGCAGCACGCTGGTCGAGGTGCCGTTCCTGCCGCGACACGTCTCCCCGCGCCGCGGGCGGGCGAAGACGCTGGGATGGATGATCGCCGGCGGAGGGACGCTGGTGGCGGTCCTCATGGTGATCCTCGCCGTGAGCCTGGCGCGGGGCCGGGGGCAGGCGAACCGCCTCGCAAGCCTGCAATCGCACCTCACCAGGGCCCGGGCCGCCGAGCGCGAGGGCGACTGGGAGCAGGCCGTGAACCAGAGCGAGGAGGCCATGAAGGTCGCCGCCCGCCTCGCTCCGTGTGAGCAGGTGGACGAGGCTCTGGCCGTTCACGACCGGATCGCGCTGCTCGCCGTCCGGTCTCAGTTGAATCAGGCCAGGGGCGAGACCGACCCGATCTCCACGCTTCGCGCCTTGAGGTCCAGGATCGACACCGAGCTCGCCCTCGAGCCGGCACGGGAGGAAGTCACGGCGGAGCTCGCCCAGGCCCTCGGCCGGGTGGCCCAGGCCGACCTTGCCGAGGCGGCAAAGGCCATGGACCAGGGCCGATCGTCCGAGGCGCTCCTCCGTTGCGAGCATGTGGCGGAGCTTGGCGACGAGCTCGGAGCCGAGCACGGCGGGAAGCTCAGGGCCTCGGCACGGGAGGTTGCCCGCGAGATCGTGGCCAGGGCGGGCGTGGTCATGGGGCCCGTCACGGGGGAGTTCCTCCGGGGGCCGTCCGGGGCGAGGGATCACGCCGACGGGCTTCACCCGATCCTGATCGAGGCCCTGAAGCGAAGCGGCTATCTCCCCAAACCGGCCCGGACCGCGTTCGCGACGGCGTGGGACTCGGCCGCGCCGTACACCGTCGATCTGGAGATCATCGAGCGGGAAGAGGGCACCTTCTTCCAGACGCCGTTACACACGAGCCGGATCAATGCCCATGTGGTGTTGAGGAAGGGTGGGTCGGCCATCTGGCAGGCCCGGTTCCAGGGCCGCACTCGCGTCCCGCCTCCCACGATGTCGGCGTTCGAGTCCTCGCGGCTCTCGCTGGCGAAATCGCGAGAGCCGGAGGTCGAGAAGCGTCTCTACGAGGACGCACGGCAGGTCCTGGCCGACAACCTGGGGCAGGCCCTGAAGAACCTCCCCAGGCCGTGAGTCGGCTCATTTTCTGCCCAGGGTCTCGTTGATCACCTGGTAGAGGCTCTCGCCCAGGCCCTTCTGGCGGATCCGGTCGAGGTCCGGTCGGCAGGCATTCAGCGCGTCCACCACACGCTCGTCCCACTGCACGCCGGCCCCTTTCTTGAAGATCTCGTCGATCTGCCGGGTGTCCAGGCGACGGCGGTACGGCCGCGTGCTGGACATGGCGTCGAAGGCGTCGGCCACCGCCAGGATCCGCGCGGGCAGGGGGATCTGGTCCCCCTTCAGGCCCAGGGGGTAGCCGGTCCCATCGTAGCTCTCGTGATGGAACTCGACGCCGGGCAGGAGGTGCTGGAGCTTCTTGAGGTCCGAGAGGATGTGCACGCCGATCCGCACGTGGGCCTGGACCTGGATGTACTCGTCGGACGTGAGCTTGCCGGGCTTCTTGAGCACCCCGTCCTCCACGCCGATCTTGCCCACGTCGTGCAGGAGCCCCATGAGATAGAGGTCGCCCTGCTCGTGGGGCGACATGCCCAGCTGCTGCCCGATCCTCACCGCGATCCGGGCCACGCGCTCGGAGTGGCCCGAGGTGTAGCGGTCCTTGGCGTCGATCGCGGCGGTCAGGGCGCGGATCACGCCGAAGAGGAGTTCCTTCAGGTCGCCGTAGATCCGGGCGTTCGAGCGCTGGGTGGCGATCAGCGAGGCCACGGTCGAGAGCAGGTCGGCCTCTCCGGAGAACGGTCGGTTGTCGCGAGGGTTCGCCGCGAGCAGCCAGCCCGACTCGCCCTGCGAATCGGCCGCGGCCACCACGAACCGCCTCACGGCGGCCCCGTCCTTGGCGTGATTGCAGATGCGGATGGCCTCGCTCTTGTGCTCGCGAATGAGCGCCCGCAGGTCCTCGGGGCCCACGTCCGAGAGGGATCCGGCCACGAGCACCGGCTCGCGCGACGAGCCGGGGATCCACGCGACGACCTCCACGTCCAGGGCCTCCCGCACCGCGGTCGCGGCCCGCTTCTGGAATCGCTCGGGGGCGTCGGAGACCCGCAGGCGACTGATCAGGCGCTCGACGAGATCGGCGGCCCGCGACGGGTGGCCGGAGGCGTGCGACGCGGCCTCGGCTTCGAGACGTCGCGAGACCGACTCTCCCCAGGTTTGCAGGGCCCGTTCGGCCCATCGTCCCGAAGCGTCGCTGAAAAGGGCCATCGCGTATCGCGGCCTCTCCTCGGACTCAGCCGGGACGGGCAGGGTTAACCAGAGCTGGCCGGGGTCGCACGCTCGCGAGCAGGAAACCACGTCCTCGCGGATTTCAGGCGGATTCGGTCGCGCACCAGCCGTGTTAAGGTCGATGCCGGCCCAGGTGATCCACTCCCCTCGCTTCGGGTCGAGGATTCCCACGGGCACCCCGAATTCATGGTGGAGCCGTTCGGACAGGACCCGCGCGCCGCGATCCTCCCCGGACTTCGACAACTTGGATAATCCCACAAAACTGCTCGAGATCGTCGAACCGGCCATAAGCGAGCTCCCGGAAGGGGGGAAAGGATGAATCCCCGGCTTTACCAGGAGTGAACTCTAGAACGTGAATCGCCGGCTCCGTGCATTATTTGTCTTGATCGCTCGGAGAAATGTTGGACATGGGCATCATCCAGACCTAAGAACCCTCGGGTGATTCGCCGCGCGTCCTCAAGGCCTGAGCCTCCGGAGCCGCCATTGAGAGCCAGCTTCTTTGACGACTCCTCGCCATCGAGCCAATCCCCGATGCAGTGGGAGCCCGCGAGCGATCCCGGCTCTCCCGTTGGCGACTCTCCCGGCCACCGCGACTCGCTCGGGATGGGCGGGCCCTCGACCCCGTCGAATCTGGATTTCCATCTGGACGAGCCCGACGATGAGGGCGACGACCGCGAGCCCCGGGCGTACCCGCAGACGCGGCCGACCGAGCCATCGGAGTCTTCGCCCCCCGTGGCCCTGTTCCCGCAGCCCGGCGAGACCCTGGGCGGTTTCCGGGTGGTCTCGGAGCTGGGCCGGGGGGCGTTCGCTCGCGTGTATCTTGCCGAACAGGTCGAGCTTGCGGGTCGGCCGGTCGCATTGAAGGTGGCGAAGGCCCTGGGCGACGAGCCGCAAGCCCTGGCCCGGCTCCAGCACACCCACATCGTGCCGATCCATTCGATCCACGACGATCCCGCGACGGGCCTCCGCCTGCTCTGCATGCCGTTCGTGGGCGGGGCCAACCTGGCGCAGATCCTCGAAAGATCCGGGGCCCGGTTGCCCACGCAGGCCAGCGGTCGGAGCCTGCTCGAGGCGCTCGACGGGCTCGACCGTCCCCACCTCCTGCGTACCATGGCCAGCCGCTCGGGCTCGCAGAGGGCGACCTGGAACACCTTGCCCGAGCCGGCCCCGAATCGCGAGCCCGCATCCCCCACGGCGGTCAGGTCGGTGCTCGGGCGATATCTCGCGAAGCTCCCCTGGAGGAAGAGCCTGGACTACGCAGGCGATTCGGATCTCGAACTCGCGGAATCGGGCCCGGAGCCAGGCCAGGAGGACCTGCGCCAGCCGGCCCGGCGTTTCCTCCGATCCCATACCTACGTGCAGGCGGCGGTCTGGATCGCCGCAAGGCTCGCCGAGGGGCTCGATCATGCCCATGCACGCGGGGTCCTGCATCGCGACCTGAAGCCTTCGAATATCCTGATCGCGGCCGACGGCACGCCCATGCTGCTGGACTTCAACCTGTCCGCCGATACGAACACGCACGCGGGCGCCGAGGCCGATCGGGCCCACCTGGGCGGCACTCTGCCCTACATGGCCCCTGAGCACCTGGATGCCTTTAACCCCGGGGGCAAGACGCCGGTCTCGGCCGTGGACGAGCGATCGGACCTCTACGCGATCGGCCTGATCCTCTACGAGATGGTCGCCGGGCGGCACCCGTTCGAGGAGCCCCCGGCCAATCGGCCGATGGTGGACATCCTCCGGATCATGACCGAGGAGCGCCTTCTCGGGCCCCCCCTCGCGCGCTCAATCAACCCGATGGTTCCCCGGAGCCTCGACGCCATCATCGCCAAGGCGCTCGACCCGATGCCCGCGAGGCGATACGCCCACGCCGCCGACATGGCCGAGGATCTGCAGCGATTCCTCGACGACCGGCCCAACCTCCACGCGCCCGAACCCAGCCTGAAGGAACGCGCCGGCAAGTGGTGGCGGAGGCACCCCGAGGTCCGTGGAGCGGGGCCGGTGGCCGCCACGGCCGCCATCCTGCTCTTCGCCATCCTGGGCGCCGCGTGGTCGATCGCTGACTACGCCGAGATGGCCCAGTCCCGGCTCGTCCGGAACCATTTCAACGAGGACTTCCGCAAGGTTCAGCTCCTGCTGAACACCGCGAACGGAACGGCAGCCCACCGGAAAAAAGGCGTGGAAGGGGCCGAAAAGCTGCTCAGGGACTATCAGGTCCTGAGCGATCCGAACTGGATGCAGGGGCCGCTCGTGAGGAGGCTCCCGCCCCGGCAGCGGGACGCCTTGCGCGAGGATCTGGCCGAGTTGCTCCTCCTGACGGTTCGGGCGAAGGTCACCGACACCAGGCCCACCCAGGGCGACCCCGAGGTCCGCAAGGCCCTCCGCTCGGGGATCGCGTGGCTGGACCTTGCCGAGACGTTCGACCCGCACCCGTCCTCGGCCCTGTTCGAGACCCGGGCTCGCTATTATCGCTCCCTGGCCGACGCTCCCCGAGCCGAGGCCGACGACAGGCGGGCCCAGGCGTCGCCCCCCCGATCCGCCCGCGACTATTACTTGCGAGGTACGGAGAGGCTGGCCCGCGAGGATTACGACGGGGCCGAGGCCGACCTGACCCTCGCCGTGGCCCTGGACCCGAAGCGGTTCTGGGCCTGGTTCACCCTGGGCCTCTGCCAGTTCGAAAGGGGGCGCTACGAGGAATCCATCGGCGACTTCAGCGTGTGCACCGTCCTGTCGCCCGACTTCGAGTGGCCCTACCTGAACCGGGGGCTGGCGCTCGCCGCTTCGGGCAAGCTCCTGGCGGCGAGATACTCGTACGACAAGGCCCTGTCGCTCAACGCCGACTTCATCGAGGCCCGCTACAATCGGGCCCTGGTCTGCCTCCTCACCGCCGATCCCGCGCAGGCGCTCGCCGATCTCGACAAGGTCATCCGGCTCGGTCGCCGCGACCCGAATGTCCGGGCGGCCAGGGCCGAGGCGCTGGCCAGGCTCGGTCGCCGCGGCCAGGCCGAGAATGAGTTCGCCGACGCGCTCAAGATCCGCCCTGATGATGCCAGGATCCTGGTTGCGCGGGGCATGGCGAACCTGGACGCGGACCCGTCGGCGGCACGCGCCGACTTTGAACGAATCCTGAAGCGAGATGAATCCAACGGGCGGGCCCATTACGGGATGGCCATGCTTCTGCGGCGGACGGAACTTCCCGAAGCCCTGAAGCACGCGAGGCAGGCAAGGATGCTTGAGCCGAGGGCGGATGATGCCCTGCGACTCCGGTGCGTGCTGCTGGGCAGGCTCGGCCAGACCGAGGCCGAGGCCGACGCGAACCTCCTGGCCCAGTCGCCGTCCCCGCACAATCTGTACAACGCGGCCTGTGCCCTGTGCCTGCTCGATCAGGCCAGGGGAACGAGCACCCACCTGGGGCAGGCCCGCGCGTACCTGGATCGGGCGCTCGCGATGGGCTTCCCCTACAAGGAGGCGCGGGCCGACCCCGATCTCGCCCTCCTCTGGAGGAAGGCCCCGGTCCGGAACCGGCCCGTCGCGTCCGCCGCGATTGACACCGGGGGCGAGCATCCCTAGCCTGAGGGGGGGACTTTCGTCTGCTCGCCCGTCTCGAGGCGCCTTGTGGCCAAGAAGAAGAAGGTGCGGGTCGCGTTCAAGAAGAACCGCCAGAAGCCCGCCCGAGAGAACAACCTCACGCGATCCTTCCGCGAGGACAGCACGTCTTCCGATGGCTCAATCGCGGGCGAACGCATCCGCGCCAAGGGCGACCTTTCGCGAAAACGGACGATCGTCCAGGAATCGACCGTCGAGGGGGAATCGGCCGCCGATGCCGACCCGACCGCGCACCTCTCCGTCGACCTGTCCCAGTGCCAGGTCGGGCGGGTGGTGAAGGTCCACGGCCTCGAAACCGTGGTGGACGCCGAGGACGGGACCCAGTTCCGCTGCGGAGTTCGGAGGATCCTCAAGACCCTCGCCATCGACGGCCGGAACGCCGTGGCCGTGGGGGACCGCGTGTGGTTCCGCCCCGGAGGAAGCCGCCAGGGCATGATCGAGAAGGTGGACGCCCGCAAGGGCACCATCACGCGCGGGTATCGCCGTCGCGAGCACATCATTGCGTCGAACATCGACCAGATCCTGATCGTCTCGGCGATCGAGGCCCCCGGCGTGAAGCTCCCTCTGATCGACCGCTACCTGATCTCGGCGGAGAAGGGGGGCGTCCGGCCGATCATCATCCTGAACAAGGCCGACCTCGCGGATCTCGCCGAATACCAGTGGATCATCGGCCTGTACAGCAGCCTCGGTTACGAGACGCTCGCCACCTCGGCCGCCGATGGGCGAGGTCTCTCACGGCTACGGAGCATCCTTTCGAACGGCGTGACCGGGTTCTCGGGGCAGAGCGGCGTCGGAAAGAGCACCCTGCTCAACGCCATCCAGCCGGGGCTGAACCTGCGCGTGCGCGAGGTCTCGGACTGGACGAGCAAGGGCAAGCACACGACCACCCACGCCGAGTTGATCCGCCTCGAATGGGGCGGCTATGTGGTGGACACGCCGGGGCTTCGCCAGTTCGAGGTCTGGGGGCTGGACCCCGCGGAGGTCGAGGGCTACTTCGTCGAGTTCCGCCCGTACGTGCCCAAATGCAAGTTCCCCGACTGCTCCCACACCCACGAATCCGAATGCGCCGTGAAGCGGGCCGTCTTCTGGGGCCAGATCGACGAGGGCCGCTACGAAAGCTACCTCAAGCTCTACTTCCAGAAGCCCTTCGAGGGGGAGTGAGAGGTCTTGGACCGATCCGTTCAGCTGGCGATCACCGGCTAGACCTCCAAGCGGAGATTCTAGGCACGTTGTGCTTCTATCGCCCTGATCCTGGTAGGGCGGGCGACCCTGCCCGCCAGAGCGTTTGTCAGCCGGCGAGGAGTCTCTATGCAAGGGACCATAAGTCGTGCGGTAGCCCACTGGCGAGCCACCGGCGTCGTGATGCTCCCGCCTCCCCCACCCGAGACTATCTCAACTGTCTGGCAACGACTCGGCCGGCCGCTGGCGGCGGACGCCGCGGCACTCTATGGGGCGATCGGCGGGTTCGAAAACAGTGCAATGGACAACCATCTGTTCTCGCTCTGGTCGGCCGATCAAATCGCCGAGGAGAACGCCTTGAACTCCTCTCCGGGAGTGCTGTTTGGCGACTTCCTGATTTTCGGGCACGGGTACGCGGTGCAGTTCGAGTCGCCGGATCGGTCGTCGGTCTGGCTGGAAGACTTCGGGGACGTCAGGTGGCAGGTGGCGTCCTCGCTCGAGGATTTCCTGATCAGGCTCCTGGATGACCCACGGTCCGTTAACTTGATGCCAGGGTAGCCGAACGACACCTACGGTCGCGCCGGAGCGGATTCTGCACTGCGGCGACGCCTACTCGGCTGTCATCAATCCCACGGAGAAGGGGTCAATGCAATTGCTCGTTATGCGAGCATGGACGTCCGCCCTACATCGTAAACCAACACGCATTTGAGGACCAATTCAACGAAGCAGGGCGGATCAGGGACCTACCCCAGATCCGCCCTGCTTATACCTGAACCCTTCGCCAACTGCGTTACGGGCAGGTCATGCAGGTGGGCACCGCGACCGGCACCATGGTGCAGGTGGTCACGGGGACCTGGCGGGCGACCCTGCGGGCCACGCGACGGGTAACCGTCACGGGGACCTGCTCGGCCACACAGACCGGCACCTGCCGGACGGCCGTTTCCTGGACCATCGAGCACGTCTGCACGGGGACCTGCTCGGTCTTCTGCTCGCAGACGATCTGGCAGGTGGTCACGGGGATGTTTTCGACCTTTTCCTCGCGGACCATGGAGCAGGTTCGGATCTCGTAGGGCTCGACGCGCTCCTCGCGGAC
>JANOBY010000713.1:0-6703 GCA_031411935.1 Planctomycetales bacterium
GGTGCCGAGGTCGCGATCGAGGAGCACGACGGCCAAGCCCGCCCGATGCAGCCTCTCGACCAGTTCGCGATTCACCTCCTCGCGTCGGTCCGTGTGCTCGAAGGGCGCGAAGAAGACGCCCGCCACCTGGCTTCTGATGAATTGCTCGCACAGGCCGTGCGCGTCCTTGATGCCGATGTCCTCCTGCGGGCGGTGGCGGGTGCCCCCCCAGAGCACTCCGTAGCCGTGAACGCGGGCGAGCCCGGCGATCTCCCCGCAGATCACCTCGAAGATCTCCGTCGTCCCCAGCCCTGGGACAAGCAGCCCGAACTGGCGATGGACCCCGGCCGGGACCTGGCTACGCACGAAGCTGCCCGATCCCACGCGACGCTCGACCAGCCCTTGATCCTGGAGGTCGCGCAGGGCGCGGGCCACCGTCGGCCGCGAGACCCCGAACCGATCGACGAGCTGCGCCTCGCTGGGCAGACGCCCCGATGGAGCGTACTTTCCCGCCGCGATCTCGGCGAGAAGCTCCTGCGAGATCCGGCTATGTTTGGGGGCGGAGGACATGCAAATCGCTCATGACAGGTCGTCCAATTGTCATGTCAAGATTCTGACCAATGGGCATTGCAACGTCAAGGACAGCTTTCTATCTTGAGGCTGGCGAGGCCCTCGTTGGCGTCCGACGAAGCGACGCCGATTCACGCACCGGCACGGTCCCTCTCCCGGGCCGGCGTGGGGCCTTCCCGTCATCCTCCACGTGAGGGGTCAAAGCACGGTCCTTCCGATCATGGGACATCAGATCCTCGCCGTGGGCGAAGTGCTCTGGGACCTGCTGCCGTCGGGCAAGCAGCTCGGGGGCGCACCGGCCAATTTCACGTATCAATGTCGTTCGCTGGGTGCCGACGCGCGGCTGGTCACGCGGGTCGGCAATGATCCCCTGGGCCACGAGGTCCTGGGGCGATTCCGAACCCTGGGCCTCCCGGTCGAGCCCGTTCAGGTGGACCCGGTCTTCCCCACGGGGACGGTCGATGTGGCCCTGGCCCCCGACGGCCAGCCCCGATTCACGATCCGCGAGCACGTCGCCTGGGACCGGCTCGAGGCCGATGAGGCGTCGCTCGCCCGGGCCGCCCGTGCGGACGCGGTCTGCTTCGGGAGCCTCTCGCAGAGGGATGAGCCGTCGCGCTCTGCGATCCGCAAACTCGTGGCGGCCAGCCGCCCCGGGGCCTTACGCCTGTTCGACGTGAATCTCCGACCGCCGTTCGTCGATCGCGACATCATCGCCGAGTCGCTTACGCTGGCGAACGCCCTCAAGCTCAACGATCAGGAGCTGCCCGCGTTGGCGGCGATGTTCGGCCTCGCGGAAGACGCGCAGGAGGCGATGGGGCAACTGGCCTCTCGCTTCGGGCTCTCGCTGGTCGCCCTCACGCGAGGGCCGCACGGGGGCCTGCTGCTGGCCGACGGCGAGTGGTCCGACCATCCGGGTTTGACCGTCTCGGTGAGCGACACGATCGGGGCGGGTGACGCCTTCACCGCGGCCCTGGTCGTCGGTCGTCTGGCCGGTCGGCCCCTCGGCGAGATCAACCGCCACGCGAACGATGTCGCGGCGTTCGTCTGCTCCAGGCCCGGGGGCACGCCGACCTTGCCCGATGCTTTGAAATTCCCCTCGGACACCCCCTCGGAGGTTCGGTCATGATCGCGCAGGACTTTCGACCAGCGGGCCACGCGACGACATCCCCGCCGGCCCCGGCCTCGCTCACCCCGGCCCTGATCGGCAGCGCGATCGTGGCGGCGCTCGGCGGGCTGCTCTTCGGCTTCGATACGGCCGTGATCTCGGGCACGACCGAGGCCCTCAGGGCCGCGTATGGGCTGGACGACACGTCCCTGGGCTTCACCGTCGCCATCGCCCTCGTCGGCACGATCGTCGGGTCGATTTTCGCGGGCAAGCCCGCCGACGTCTGGGGCCGGAAGAAGGCTCTCATGGCGCTGGCGATCCTCTACTTCGTGTCCGCCCTCGGCAGCGCCCTGGCGTGGGATTGGTACTCGTTCCTCGCCTTCCGGTTCCTGGGCGGATTGGCCGTCGGCGGCGCATCGGTGGTCTCGCCCCTGTACATCGCCGAGATCTCCCCGGCGCGGTTCCGCGGCCGTCTCGTGGCGGCCCAGCAGTTCAATGTCGTGCTCGGCATCCTCGTCGCGTTCCTGTCGAACTACCTGATCGCCCGCATGAATCTCGGGGCCGCGGAATGGCGATGGATGCTGGGGATCCAGGTCGTCCCCTCGGCGGCGTTCTTCTTCCTCCTGTTCCCCACGCCCGAGAGCCCCCGATGGCTCATGGCCGGGGGCCGTGTCGACGAGGCGCGGGCCGTCCTCGCGAAGCTCGGAGTCGACGGCCACGGCATCGACGAGGAGATCGCCGACATCCGGCGCTCGCTCGACCTGACGCATCACGAGGGGGGCGACTCGCTGTTCCAGGCGAAGTACCGATGGCCGATCTTCCTGGCCGTGGCGATCGCCATGTTTAACCAGCTCTCGGGTATCAACGCGTTGATGTACTACGCTCCCAAGATCTTCGAGATGGCCGGCGCGGGCAAGGGCTCGGCGCTGCTCCAATCGGTGGCGGTGGGCGGCACCAACCTCCTGTTCACGATGCTCGCGATGACCGTGATCGATCAGTTCGGCCGGCGCAAACTCATCCTCATCGGCTCCGTCGGCTATCTTGTCAGCCTGGGGGCCACCGCGTGGGCCTTCTATCGGTACGGGACCGAGTTCACGCCCGCGGGCTCGGCGGTGGTGCTCGCGGGGCTGCTCCTGTTCATCGCGGCGCACGCGTTCGGGCAGGGGGCGGTGATCTGGGTCTTCATCAGCGAGATCTTTCCGAACCGGGTCCGCGCTCAGGGGCAGGCCCTGGGGAGCACGACGCACTGGGTCATGGCGGCCCTGATCACCTGGACGTTCCCGCTGATCGCCAAGAGTTCCGGCGGCCATGCCTTCGCCTTCTACGCCGTCATGATGTTCGTGCAACTGCTCTGGGCCCTGTTCCTCATGCCCGAGACCAAGGGCGTCCCCCTCGAAGAGATCCAGAAGAAACTCGGCATCCAATGAGCTCCCGCGTAACGGAGATGACCACGATGCGTCCGGCCATGATGATTCCCCTGCTCGCCGCCCTGGGCCTCGCGGCCGCGTCCCCCTCGATGGGCGACGAGCCCGAGGGGGTCCGCCCGTCGTTCCACTTCACCCCCCCGAAGAACTTCATCAACGACCCCAACGGGCTCGTGTTCCTCGACGGCGAGTATCACCTGTTCTATCAGCACAACCCCGAGGGGGACCGCTGGGGACACATGAGCTGGGGACACGCCGTGAGCCGCGACCTCGTGCGCTGGGAGCATCTCCCGATCTCCCTGCGCGAAGAGGGCGGCATCATGATCTTCTCGGGGAGTGCCGTCTTCGACGCGAAGAATTCGTCCGGCCTTGGGCGTGGGGACGCCCCTCCGATGGTCGCGGTGTACACCGGCGACGGGCACAAGAAGCAGACGCAGAACCTTGCGTCGAGCCTGGATCGCGGCCGGACCTGGACGAAATTCGGCGGGAATCCCGTCCTCGACCTCAACTCGAATTCGTTCCGCGACCCGAAGGTCTTCCGGCACGAATCGACGGGCCGATGGATCATGGCGACCGTCCTGGCCGACGAGCGCAAGGTCCGCCTCTGGGGCTCGAAAGATCTGAAGGCCTGGGAGAAGCTCAGCGACTTCGGCCCGGCCGGCTCGGTCAAGGGCGTGTGGGAATGTCCCGAGCTGATCGAGGTGCCCGTGGAGGGCGGGGCGAACGGAGAGTCGCGATGGATCCTCAAGGTCGACGTGAACGACGGGGCGCCGTTCGGCGGATCGGGCGGTCAGTACTTCGTGGGACAATTCGACGGCACGGAATTCCGGGCCGAAGGGAACACGTCCGATCCCCTGTGGATCGATTTCGGGAAGGACTTCTACGCCTCGCAGGCCTGGAATGACGCCCCGGGCGGCGGCCCCCCCGTGTGGCTCGCATGGATGAACAACTGGCAATACGCCAACGAGATCCCGACCGCCCCCTGGCGAGGGGCCATGACGATCGCCCGGTCCGTGTCTCTGCGCAAGACCGACGACGGATTCCGCATCGTGCAATCGCCCGTCGAGAGCTTGAAGTCGATCCGAAAGGATCATCGAAAGGTCGAGGCCAGATCGATTCCCGTCGGTGAGACGAAGCTAGAGAAAGAAGGGATCGCGGGAACGTCCCTGGAGATCATCGCCGAGTTCGATCGCGGAGACGCCGACGAATTTGGCCTCAAGGTGCGATGCGGAGACGGCGAAGAGACCGTGGTGGGGTTCGATCGTCGCGCGGGCACGGTGTTCGTCGATCGGACCCGATCCGGGGCCGTGAAGTTCAGCCCCCACTTCGCCGGGCGGCATTCCGCGAAGATGACGCTAGGAGACGGGAACAAACCCGTTCAGATTCGCGTGATCGTCGATGCCACATCGGTCGAGGTCTTCGCGGACGGAGGCCGGGCCGTCCTGACCGATCAAATCTTCCCGAAGTCCGACAGCCGCGGCGTCAGCCTCTTCGCGAACGGTGGCGAGGCCAAATTGCGATCGCTCGAAGCCTGGGAATTGCGGCCATAAGAGATGCACGCTGGCTCGCTCTGGCGACGGTGTTCGGCACCCCCGCGGCGGCGCGGGACGATCCGGCCTCGTATTCCGAGACGTATCGCCCGCAGTTCCACTTCTCGCCGAAATCCGGCTGGATCGGCGACCCCGACGGCCTGATCCATCATCGCGGCAAGTACCACCTCGTCTGGTGGGGGCACGCGGAATCGACCGACCTCGTCCACTGGGAGGAGAATCCCTACCCCATGAAGGGGGGCGACGGCTCCTTCACGTATTACACGGGCAGCGTGATCGTCGACGAGGCCAACACCAGCGGAATGGGGCGTGACGGCAAGGCCCCCCTGATCGCGGTCTACACGGCCAATCATCGCGCCACGAAGCGGCAGACCCAGTGCCTGTCCGCGAGCCTCGACGGCGAATCGTTCGAGTACTTCGCGGGCAACCCGGTGCTCGACATCGGCAGCACGGAGTTCCGCGACCCCGACGTCTTCTGGCACGAGCCCACGCGGCGATGGATCATGGCGATCACACTACCGGTCGAGAGGAAGGTCCACTTCTACGGATCGGGCGACCTCAAGTCGTGGACGTTCCTCAGCGAGTTCGGCCCGATCGGCGCCCGCGACCAGGTGTGGGAAGTGCCCAACCTCCTCCGCTTGCCGCTGGAGGGCGACGGGTCGAAACCGAAGTGGGTCCTCGTCTGCGGGATGGGGCCGAACAAGGCCCAGTTCTTCGTGGGCGACTTCGACGGAACGCGGTTCCGGATCGATCCGGTGCAGCGTGCCTTTCTCACCACCGGGGCCGGGCTTCCCGGCGAGGTCTTCGCCGATTTCGAGGCCCCGGGCCATGCAGGATGGACGCCCGAGGGGGACGCCTTCGGAGCCGGTCCAGACGCGGGCGGGCGGCCCCTCGCCGGGTATCTCGGCAAGGGGTTGGCCTCGACGCGAAGGGCCGGCCCGAAGGCCACGGGGCGTTTGCACTCGCCGCCGTTCACGATCACTCGCAGTTGCATCAACTTTCTCATCGGAGGCGGCCGTCATCCGGGCGAGACCTGCATCGATCTGGTCGTTGACGGGAAGGTCGTGCGCACGGCCACCGGACGGGACAGCGACACGCTCATGTGGACCGGGTGGGACGTCGCCGACTGCAAGGGGAAGAGCGGGCAACTCCGGATCGTGGATCGGCATCGGGGCGATTGGGCGAACATCACGGTCGACCACATCCTGTTTTCCGACGTGCTCATGGACCAGGACCGCGAGCAGGCCAACTGGATCGACTGGGGTCCGGACTTCTACGCCGTGAGGGCCTGGCGCGCCTACGGAGAGCGCGACGACCGGACGGTCTGGATGGCCTGGATGGGCAACTGGGACTATGCGCGACACATGCCCACGTCCTGGGGCAAGGGGGCCCAATCGATCCCCCGCGAAGCGAGGCTGGCCTCGGCGCCGGGCGGGTAAAACATCCATCAGGCTCCCATCCCGGAGCTGAGGAAATTGCGTCGCGAACCGTCGCGCGGGGCGCCTCGAAAAATCCAGGGTGACGCCGAAGCCTTGGCGTTCCGTCCCGGCCGGAATTGTTACGAGATCGAGGCCGAATTCGCATGGGACGAGCCGGGCGTGGACGTGGGGCTCAACCTCTGCGTGGGAGGGGCGAACCGGACGGTCGTGAGCTTCGACACCCGCACGTCGAGCATCTGCCTGGATCGTAACCGTCCGGTCGAGCTTTCAATTACCCACAAGTCTGGCTCTCAAATCAAATCCTATGGAGATATCGGCGAGCCGGGACAGCCCGCGCCAGATCACCATGTTCCCTGGCGGTGGGTCCATCGCCCGGGCCAGATCGCCTCCCATCTTGGCGATCGCCATGAGGTAATGCGAGATCTTCGGCTCGTCGGTCGACTTCGGACTCGGGACCAGGCGATCCAGGATCTCGATCTCGGTCTTTGTCAGGGCCGTCTCCGCCGGGGCCTCGGGGCTCTCCCGATTCATCATCGTCAGCCAGAACACCCGCCAGCCGATGACGCAGAGCATCGCAAGCAGGTTGGTGACCCGATCGGCCGTCCGCAGCTTGGATTGCTCGGCGTGGCAGCCGGA
>JANOBY010000714.1:0-6719 GCA_031411935.1 Planctomycetales bacterium
GCCGAGTCCCGCAGGGGGCTGCCCGGCGGATAGAGCGTGCCCACCATCGCCGACACGTTCGGCTTGAAGAAGCCGTTGCCGACGACCAGGCAGGTGAGCGCGGCGTACAGCGCCGTGGTCGACGAGAAGGCCAGGAGGATATGGCCGACCATCATGAAGAGGCCGCCGATCAGCGGGCTCGCGTAGACGAACATCAAATAGGTGGAGTAGACCCCGCTCGCCTCGTCTTTGGTCCAGCCGAACCCTTCCTTGGAGTCGGTCAGGTAGAGCACGAGCATGGCCAGGAGCGTGTAGAAGCTGAATCGCTCCCACATCTCGGTCGCGAACAGGACGTAGAGCCCCTTCGGGTGCCGGGACTTGTCGGCCCCCACGTCATCGAGGGCGCCCGCGGATAGAGAGTTGGCGGACATGGAAGGTTGGGCTCCCAGGCGATCGGGTCGGAGGGGATTGAAGCCAGTGCGCGACGGATTATCGCGTAACAAATCGGCCGAAGGGAGAGGGACGGCCCTGCGCGAAGCTCAAGATGACCGAATCGGCCCGGGTTTCGCAAGTCCCCGGCCGCTTTCCCCGTCGGTTGAGCCACTTAGGCGAGTTGTTTGCGTATTTAGTAGGCATCAGGTGATTGTTATCAACATAAGAGATACTCGGCTGTCGCAGGACCTCGAAGCCGGAATACCATGCATTCATCGGGGTGCCGGGGTCGGTGGGCCCTGGTCTCGTACCCCGATGGAGCGACATCCTCCCCTTAAACCGAGGTGAAAAATGATCGGTCGACGATTGATGTTGTGTGCCGTGGCGGGGGCCTCGCTGGTCGCCGGAGCCGGGTCGGTGCGGGCGGACCTGATCGGACCTTCCGCGTATCTCAGCTTCGACGACAGCCCGTTCAAGTCGTTAAATACAGGCGGCAATAACTTCTATCTCGAGGACTTCGAGGACGGATTCAACAGTCCCGGCGTGACGGCCTCCTCGGGCTGGATCGTGCTCGGACCCGCGGGGTTGACGGACTCGGTCGATGGGGCGGTGCCCGGATCCGGATCCACCGGCAGCTCGTTCTACTCGAGCGGCCAGGGCTCGCTCACGTTCACCTTCGATGACTCGGTGCTTGGCCTGTTCCCGACCCATGTGGGCATCGCCTGGACGGATGTGGGCTTCACGTCGTCGGCCCCCGATGGATTTGGAGTGGTCACCTTCGAGGCGTTCGACGCGCAGGGGGCTTCTCTCGGCCAGATCATCTCGGGCACGCTCGGCGACGGCGTGTTTGCCGGCCAGAACGCCGAGGACCGATTCTTCGGGGCCACCTTTAGCGGTGGGATCAGGAGCTTCACCATCTCCATGAGCAACAGCACCGACTGGGAGGTCGATCACCTCCAGTATGGCTCGGCCACGGTGCCCGAGCCCGCCAGCCTGATCCTCTTCGGCATCGGCGGCGGAGGCCTCTGGATACGAAGGCGATTCCGGGCGTGAAGTTGGGAAAAGGCCGTTTCACGCGGAGGGCTCGCAGAGGGACTCCGGGATGTGGATTCTCCCGTCCCGGTCCTCGACTCGGCGCGCATCGCGGGTCCTCCGCATATCGACGTGGGGCGGCTTTCCCTGGGACAGCGTGGCGGGGCTTGACGCTTTGGCTTCTGGTGGACACCATGAAGCATGTCGGTCCTGCCCCTTTCGGCCCGCCCGCTGCGCCTCGCCCAGGAGCCTGAACCGTGATGCGGACGCGGAGATTCCCCCAGACCCCCACCGGACGGGTCCTGCCCGCGCTGGCCCTGCTCGCGATCCCGGCCGTCTTCCTGCTGGCCCGACCGGCCTCCGTGGATGCCCAGGATGCGGCGCAGGAGGTCAAGCACGCCTCCCCGATTGCGCTGGCGCTGTCGGCCGACGGTTCGCGCCTGATCGTGGCCAACCAGGGCCGCGGCACGGCCTCGCTCGTGGACCCGCGGGCGGGCAAGGTCCTGGCCGAGGTCGCGACCGGCGACCGCCCCTCGGGCGTGGGGCTGAGCCGCGACGGCCGCGTGGGAGTGGTCGCGAACTGGTTCGGGTACGACGTGGCGATTCTGGACGTGGGGGCGGATTCGCTGGAGGTGGTCGGCCGGGTCGAGGTCGGCCCCGAGCCCCGAGGCGTGGCCGTCTCGCCCGACGGCAAATTCGCGTTCGTGGCCGTGGGGGTGGCGAACGAGGTTGTGTTGGTCGACCTGAAGGCGCGGAAGGTCACGGGCCGCCTGGGCGTGGGGCGAGAGCCCCGGTCGCTGGCGATCACGCCGGATGGGTCGAAGCTCGTCGTGGGCAATGCGCGGTCGCGGAACATGACCGTCATCGACGTGTACGGCTGGAAGGTCTTGCAGACCCTCGCCGTGGACGCCGACAACCTCCGGCAGGTCACCATTTCGGCCGACGGCACGACCGCCTACGCCGCGAACATGAAGAACCGCGGGTTCGCGACCACTCGCGGGAACATCGACATCGGATGGGTGCTCGGCCAGCGCGTGACGAAGGTCGTCCTCGACGGCTCGGACGACTACGCCACGCTCTCGCTCGACCCCGAGGGCAAGGCCGCGGCCGATGTCCACGGCGTGGCCGTGAGCCCCGATAAGAAGACCGTGGCCGTCGCGAGCGGCGGCACCCACGAGGTCATGATCTTCCGCGAAGAGCCGAAAAATCTCCCCTGGCGGACGAACACCTCGCGCGACCTGATCGCCCCGGAGCTCCTGAAGAACGACGGCCGGTTCCGCCGCGTGGACCTGGGCGGGAGGCCCACCGAGCTGGCGATCTCGCCCGACGGCAACTGGCTCTATGCCGCGAATTCCCTTGGCGACTCGGTGCAGGTCGTGGACCTGGAGACGGCCTCGCTCGAGAAGACGATCGACCTGGGCGGGCCGTCCGAGCCGTCGCTGGCCCGCAAGGGCGAGGCGCTCTTCCACGACGCCACTCGCTCGTTCAATCAGTGGTACAGCTGCAACACCTGCCACAGCGACGGCGGCCACACCAACGGCCTCACCTTCGACACCATGAACGACGGCTGGCACGACTACAGCACCACGCACAAGCGCAGCCGCAAGAAGGTCCCCACGCTCCGAGGGGTGGTCAAGACCGCGCCCTGGACCTGGCACGGGTGGCAGACCAGCATCGAGGACGCCGTGGCCGAGTCCTTCACCAAGAGCATGCAGGGGACCAACCCCACCGACTCCGAGGTTGAGGCCATGGTCGCCTACCTGGCGTCGCTGGAATTCCCGAAGAACCCCCACCGCAACGCCGACGGGTCGATGACCGAGGAAGCCAGGCGGGGCGAAGAGGTGTTCCGGTCCGCGAAGGCCGCGTGCGCCACCTGCCACGGGGGGCCCGAGTTCACCGACGGCAAGATCCACAAGGTCGGGCTCGAAGAGCGCGGCGACGTGTACAAGGGCTACAACCCCCCTTCCCTCCGCGGCCTGTACGACAAGGACCCGTACCTCCACGACGGCCGCGCCAAAACCCTGAAGGACGCCCTGACCGACGGCCACAACCCCGAGGAAGTCACCGGGGCCGAGGCCCTGACCGACGCCGAGCTGTCCGACCTGATCGCCTACCTGCGCAGCCTGTAGACCACTTTCTGCGACTTTGGGGCAGGCATGTCGAAGAGGAAGCCCCAGTCAAGTAGGACGGGCGTCCCTGCCCGTTTAAACCCATGCCCTCTCGTTCTTAGACGGGCAGGGACGCCCGTCCTACTTCAAAATTGGCTCACACGGGTGTTCTAGTGAGCCAGGCAAAGGACGTCTGCGCGTTCGCCGCGGAGGCGCCTGGCACTTTCCGCCCAGAATGGGCAGAGTGTGGGGGAGACAGGCCCGCCCCCGAGCGCGGCGGGCGAACGGTCCCCAGCGCACGAGGGCGGAGCTCCCCATCATGGCCTCTCATCAGATCGGCATCGTCGGCTGCGGGATGATCGCCGAGTACCATACCCGCGCCATCAACGAGATCGAGGGCGCCCGCGTGGTCGCCGCCCTCAGCCGCAACGCGGCCAACGGGGCGAAGATCGCCGAACTGTCCGGCGGCGCGACGATTTATGACGACCTCGACGCCATGCTCGCGCATCCGGGCCTGGACGTGGTCTGCGTCTGCACGCCCAGCGGGGCCCACCTCGATCCCGCGGTCAAGGCCGCTCAGGCGGGCAAGCATGTGGTCGTCGAGAAGCCCCTGGAGATCACCCTCGAACGGTGCGACGCCATCATCTCCGCGTGCGATGCCGCCCACGTCCGGCTCTGCACGATCTTCCCGTCGCGGTTCTCCGAGGCCAACATCGCCCTCAAGATGGCGATCGACGCCGGGCGGTTCGGGAAGCTCACCCTGGGCGACACCTACGTGAAGTGGTGGCGCACGCAGGACTACTACGACTCGGGCGGCTGGCGGGGCACGTGGGACCTCGACGGCGGAGGCGCGCTCATGAACCAGGCGATCCACAACGTGGACCTCCTGCAATGGCTCATGGGCGACGTCGAAAGCGTGACCGCCCTGACCGCCACCCTCGCCCACGAGCGGATCGAGGTCGAAGATACCGCAGTGGCCGCCCTCCGCTTCAAGAACGGGGCCCTGGGAGTGATCGAGGCCGCCACGTCGGCCTATCCCGGCCTGCTCAAGAGGACCGAAATCCACGGCTCTCGGGGCTCGGCCCGCGTGGAGCAGGACGACATCACGCTCTGGACGTTCGACCTGACCGCCCCTTCGGACCACGCGATCCACGCCACGATGGGTGCACCCGCCGGTTCGAAGGCCGGGGCCAGCGACCCGCGAGGGATCTCGCACGCCGGCCATCGCGACCAGCTGGGCGACTTCCTCCAGAGCCTCGACGAGGGCCGTCCCGCCGCCGTGGACGGTCGCGAAGGCCGCAAGTCGGTCGAGATCATCCGCGCGATTTATGAGTCGGCCCGGCAAGAGCGGTTGATCCGCCTGCCCCTGGTCGAGGGGGCGTGACGAGGCGAAGCTCAGGATTGGAGGCACCATGGGACACCCGAAGTCGCTCAGCTCTCGCGTGAGCGTGATCGACGACGAGGTCGGCGGATTCCGCGTGACGATCGCCCGGCCTCCCCTTCGCCTCGGGCTCGTCTGGCTGCCCATCTGGCTGGTCTTCTGGGGGATCTTCGAGGTCCAGGGGATCCGCGCCATGATCACGGGCGTGCCTCCCGGCAAGGAGGGGACGTCAGGAATTGGGCAGGCCCTGTTTTTCGCAGTCTGGACGATGGGCGGCCTCGGGTTCGGGAGCTTTTTCGTGTGGAGCCTGTTCGGGCGCGAGGTCCTCGCGATCGAGGGGACGTCGCTCGTGCATCGCTACGAGGTCGGAGGACTGGGGCGGGGCCGACGTTTCGACCTCGCCGAAGTGCGGAATCTTCGGTACGATCCCCCGAGCGGGTGGGGCCGGGGCCTGCACCAGCAAGGAAGGGTGGCCTTCGACCATGATCGTGGCACGCGTTACCTGGGCGAGATGCTGGAGGAGGCCGAGTGCCTCTTCGTGATCGACCTGCTGAACGGCCACCTGAAGCCCCCGCCGCCCCCGCCGACCTGAACGAAGGGACCGGACCCCGGTCAACGGAGTGACCGCATGAAACGCCGACGCCCGATCGCCGATTACTCGGTTTACCTGCTCGTTCGGCTCGTCGTGGGGCTGTGCCAGGCCATGAGCGTCGAGCAGTCATATCGCTTCGCCGACGGCCTCGCCGCGATCCTGTATCGGGTGGACAAACGCCACCGCAAGATTGGCATGGAGAACCTCCGGCTGGCCTTCGGCGACCTCTACGACGATGCCGGACGCGACGCGATCGTGCGCGGGGTTTACCGCCATTTCTGCCGGATGCTGATGGAGATGCTCCACATCCCGCGCAAGCTGAGCCTCAGGAACTGGAGGGACCGGATCCGGCTCGTGGCCCCCGGCCCGCTGATCGATCGCCTCCTCAAGGGCGGGCCGATCATCATGGTCACGGGACACTTCGGCAACTGGGAGATGGCGGGCTACCTCTTCGGCGTGTTCGGGTTCCCGCCGCATTCGGTGGCCCGCACGCTGGACAACCCGCACCTCGACCGCTTCCTGCGATCCTTCCGCGAGCGGACCGGCCAGAAGATGATCCCCAAGAAGGGGGGCTACGACCAGGTCCTCGAGGTCCTGCAAGGCAAGGGCGTGCTCTCGTTCCTCGCCGATCAGGACGCCGGGGAGCGCGGGATGTTCGTCGACTTCTTCGGGCGGCCCGCCTCGACCCACAAGTCGATCGCGATCCTGGCGCTGGAGCATAGGGCCCCGGTGGTCGTGGGGTACGCCAGGCGTGTGGGGGACGGGTTCCAGTACGAGGTCGGGTGCGAGGCCATTATTGAGCCCGAGGAGTTCACCGGCACGTCCGACGACGCCCGGCTGCTCACGCAGAGGTACACCTCGCTGCTCGAAGACATCATCCGCCGCGACCCCGAGCAATACCTCTGGCTGCACCGCCGATGGAAGCACCAGCCCAAGGTGAGGAAACCGAGGGAACGGCGCGAGCAGCCTGTCGATGCGGCCTTTTCCCCTACCGCCTGAACGGCGCCCCTCAATTTCCCCGAAACTCGACGATCACCCAGATGATCGCGAGGACGATCCAGCCCAGGCCGACCAACCGCCCAAATCGGTCGATCCAGCCCGCCTCCGGGCTCCCGACCCCGGATACCCACATCACGGTCCAGGTCAGCAAGACCGCCGCGGCGATGTCAAAAATGGGTTCTGTGGGAATTGGCAC
>JANOBY010000715.1:0-8356 GCA_031411935.1 Planctomycetales bacterium
CCCAGGGCGATGATGCGGTCGCCGGCCTCGACCGTCTTGGTGCTCATGCCTCGGGGGATCACGCCCACGGTCCCGCAGAAGACGAGCGGATTGGCCAGGTAGCGGGGATCGACCGCCAGCGCCCCGTTCACGGTGGGGATGCCCATGCGGTTGCCGTAGTCGCGCACCCCGGCCACGATGCCCTCGAGCACGCGTCTCGGGTGGAGCACGCCCTGCGGGAGGACCGAAGGGTCGGTGTCGGGCGGGGCCACGCAGAACACGTCGGTGTTGGCGATCGGCTTGGCCGCGAGCCCGGTGCCCAGGATGTCACGGATCACGCCGCCGAGCCCCGTGTTGGACCCGCCGTAGGGGTCGATCGCCGAGGGGTGGTTGTGGGTCTCGACCTTGAAGCACACGTCCACGTCGTCATCGAAGCGGACTACGCCGGCGTTGTCCTCGAAGATGCTCACGAGCCAGTCGAGCTTGAGGTCCACGGTGGCCTTGAAGATCGTCTGCTTGAGCAGGTTGTCGATGATCTGGCCGTCGAAGTCGATCTTCCCGCGGAGGGTCTTGTGGGAGCAGTGCTCGCTCCAGGTCTGGGCGATCGTCTCCAGCTCGCAGTCCGTGGGCGGGCGTCCCACGGCGGCGAAGTGGTCGCGGATCGTGCGCATCTCGTCGAGGTTCAGCGCGAGCTGGCCCTGCTTGCTTAGCGCCACGAGCTCCTGGTCGTCCAGCTCGCCGATCGGCACTTCGACCTTCTGGAAGTGATAGGTCAGGCCGTGGCCCAGGTGAGTGGCGGCGATGGGGCCGAGGACGGCATGCTCCACGGCGTCGTTGGCCAGCACGCGGCCGATCAGGCCGGGCAGCGCGTCGTGGGGACCCTCGACCTGATAGGAGCGGACGGTGCGGCACTGCTCGACGGCGTAGCCCAGGTCGTGCAGGACGCTCTGTGCGCTCTGGCCCTCGGGGTCGGTCACGCCGGTCTTGGGCATCACGTGCACCGTGGTCAGGCTGTCGGCCTGGCCCACGGGCGCGATGGCGAAGCGCTCGACCACGGGATCGACCAGCAGCGTGCGAGCGGCGGCCTGGAGGTCGTCCTCGGTCAAGTCGCCTTCGATCAGGAAGCCGCGCGCGGAGTCGATCTTCCAGGGCCCCTCAATCCCAAGCTCGTCGGCCTCGGCGGCGAGGCGTCGGCCTTCGAGGTCGTCGTAACCGGGGGCGGGGGTGATTCGGAGGTGCCAGAGCATGGGCGGTTCGGCTCGAGGTTTCGGTGGAAGTTGGGGCTCGGGACGCGAGGCAGGTCTGTATGGGATCAGATCTCGGCGAAGGCCAGCATCTTCGCGGGGGGCAACTCCAGGGCGCGTCGCCAGGCCGAGAGCTGGCCGGTGTGCGTGGCCTCGTGGGTCGTCAGGATGTGAAACAGGCCGTCGCCGATCGTGGGCATGACCGAGCGGAAGCCCGGTTCCGGGAACGGCAAGGCGAGGATCTGGGGCGTGATCGCCGGAAGGATCTGGGAGGCGGCCGTGTGCGTGGTCCTCAAGGTCTCGAGCAGGGTGGCCTTGTCGGGGTAAAGCTCGGCGTTGGCGATGGGCCGCGACCGTGCGCCGAAGCGTGCGCTCCACTCCTCGTCCAGAGAGGAGGCCCCGCCGAGCAGGGCTGGCACGAAGTCGGCGGCCCAGGCCAGGTGGCCGAGCAGCCAGGCGGGATGGTTCATCCCGGGGGCGGGCTGCGCGGTCATCTCCGCCTCGGAGAGGTCGGCCACGAGGGCTTCAATGTACCTCAGCTGGAAGGCGAATCGGGAGCGGAGCAGTTCGATCATCGTGGGCCTCGGGACGCGGGAGGTTCGGCGATCGCGGGGGCTTCGGGCGAGGACGCCTCGCGAGAGGCCTTCGCCTCGTTCCACCACTGCGCGAGGCCCGGGGCATTGCCGGCCTGGAGGAGCCCCTGGAAGGTGTCGAGGCGGTCGCGGAAGAGGCACAGGGCGTCGAGCACGGGGCCCCGGTTGGCCAGGAAGATGGCGGCCCAGAGATCGGCATCGGCCGAGGCCACCCGCGTCACATCGCGGAACGACCCGGCGGCCAGGTGGCCCAGGTCGGGGCCGACCGCGCCCGCCACGGCCGACGCGACCACATGGGGCAGATGGCTGGTCAGGGCCAGGGCGCGGTCGTGCTCCTCGGGGCTCATGACCTCGACCCGGCACCCCACGCCCGACCAGAAGCCTCGCGCGCGGTCGAGGCGATCGGCGGGCGTGACGTCCGAGGGCGTGACGACGCAGGTGCGGCCTTCGAACAGGTCGGCGCGGGCCGCCCCCACGCCCTGCTTCTCGGAGCCCGCGATGGGATGTGCGCCGCAGAAGACCCGGGCGGCCCGCGGGTCTCGCCCGACGTCCTCCACGATCGCGGCCTTGGTGCTCCCCACGTCGGTGATCAGCACGCGATCGCCCGCGGAGAGGGCGAGCTCGCGGCAGTCGGAGGCGATCCGCGAGACGGGCGTGCAGACGACCACCACGTCGGCCTCGGCCGCCGCGGACCCGGCGTGAGAGCGGCCCTCGTCGATCGCCCCGAGGTGCACCGCCAGGTCGAGCTTCGCCCGATCCCGTCCCACACCGATCACCCGGGAGGCCAGCCCCCGGGCGCGGAGGCACAGGCCGACCGATCCGCCGATCAACCCCACGCCGACGATCGCGACCGTTCCCATTCGCTCCAAGAGCGGACCATCCGTTCGATCGAAGGAAACCAGAGAAAGGGCAAAGGTCCAATGTACCAGACGCCCCGCGGCGGACCAACCCAGACCGATCGGTTCGCGGCCGAGGGCCTGGCGGAGACGCCTCCAACTCGTGACTCCCGGTGGGTCACGATAGGCCCCGAGGGCTCAATGTTCGAGGAATGCTCGGAGGGCCTGGCCCATGGCTTCCGCGGACTTCCAGCGGTCGCGAGGCTGCTTCTCCAGGCATTTCCGAAGGATCCGGTCGAGGCCGTCGGGGGCGTCGGGGCGGTGGACCCGCAGGGGCAGGGGGGGGTGCTCCAGGATCATGGCGTAGGCCGACGTCTTGTTGGGGTCGAAATCCAGGAACGGGTAGTGGCCCGACAGGAGGTAGTAGAGCGTGGCCCCCGCGCTGTAGATGTCGCCGGGCTCGCGGACGTCGCGGAAGTCGCGGATGTGGTCGGGCGAGATGAATCCCGACGACCCGCCGATGTCCCCCTGGTGGGTGAGCCCGCTGAACCCGGCGTCGTCGCGGAAGCTCTTGGCCAGGCCGAAGTCCGAGAGCTTCACGTCGGGCCGGTCGGCCGGGCCGTGCAGGAGCAGGTTGGAAGGCTTGATGTCGCGGTGGACGTAGCCCTTCTCGTGGGCGTGGGCCAGCGCCGCCATGAGCTGCACGCCGATCCGGGCGGCGATGGGGATCGGCAGCTTGTTCTCGGGATAGCGGTCGACGTACTGGCGGGCGTTGGGGCCGTCCACGAACTCCATGATGAGCTGGAACTGGCCGAACTCGTCGATCATGTCGTGGAACTGGACGATGTTCGGGTGCCTGAGTTGGCGGAGGACCTCGATCTCGCGGCGGAAGTACTCGCGGGCGCGGTCGCCGGCGGCCGAGGCGGGGATCATGGTCTTGATGGCCACGATCTGGCCGGTCGCGAGGTTCCGGGCCTTGTAGACCTCGCCCATCCCGCCCCCGCCGAGCTTCTTCTCCATCCAGTAGCCGGAGGGCGGGGTGGGATACCTGCGACAATGCTCGCGGCAGGCCTCGCAGAGCCATTCCAGGTGCTGGTCGCCGACCTCGAAGGCGACCGAGATCTCCACCGGCGGGTCGCACCCGCAGGCGCGGCACTTGATGCGCGGGACGCCCTTCCAGGTGTCCTGGACCTCGATCTCGAACGAGCTCTTGCCGGCCTCGATCCGGTCGCCATCCTTGAGCCGGGCCTCGTCCACCTTCTGCCCGTTGAGCTTCGTGCCGTTCGTGCTGCCCATGTCCTTCAGGTAGCAGACCGGCGGGTTGAACTCGATGAGGAAGTGGTCGCGAGAGAGGAAGCGGTCCTCGGGCACGGGGAACTGAACCTGCGAGGATCGGCCGATCACGAACGTGGAATGGCGATCGAACTCGTAGGTCCTGCCCGCATGGGGACCGGCCACAACGCGAAGAACGACATTCACGACGGGGCCCCCCCACGCTCGGCGCAACACCCAAAGATAGCACGTCCTCGCGCCCGCCGAGAAGCCGGCCGGGCTGCGATCCGGGGCGGGTCAGGCCTTCGCCGCGAAGGCGTCCAGGGCCACCGTCTTCATCCCGCGGAGGTCGAGCTTGCCTGTGCCCAGGATGGGGATGGCCTCGACCTGCAGGAAGTCCTCGGGCGAGGGGAGCCACAGCTTCGGCAGGGGGCCCGCGGCCAGCTTCCGGCAGAGGTCGCCGGGCGAGATGTCGAGGGCCGTGTGGATCACGATCAGGCGTTCCTGCCGCTTGGGGTCGGGGATGGCCGTCACGGCCAGGCACGGGGCGTCCCGGTCGCGAAGGCCGGCGGCCTCGATCAGGGCCGACTCCACCCCCTCGTGCGGGACCATCTCGCCGCCGATCTTCGAGAACCGGCTGAGCCGACCGGTGATCCTCAGGAAGCCGTCGGCGTCCACGTAGCCGAGGTCGCCTGTGTCGTACCATCCGTCCTTCAGGACCTTCGCCGTGGCCTCGGGCCGGTTCAGGTACCCCTGCATGACCTGCGGCCCCTTGACCTGCACCCTGCCCTCGATGCCCGGGGGCTGGACCGCGCCGGTCTCGGGGTCCACCGTGCGGATCGACGTGCCCGGCACGGGCAGCCCCACGGTGCCGGGGCGATTGCCGGGGACGGTCCGCCCGTCGGCCGTGGGCTGCGGGTTCTGCGTGTTCACGGCCACGACCGGCGAGAGCTCGGTGCACCCGTAGCCCTCCAAAGGCTCGATCCCCAGGGCGTCGCGGATCTGCTGGGCGACCTCGGGCTTGAGCTTCTCGGCCCCGAGGATCGGCAGCCTGAGCGTGGCGAACTGCTCGCGGTCGCACCGCTTCAGATACCCCTGCAAGAAGGTGGGCGTGCAGAGCAGGATCGTGGCCTTGTACTTCTGGATCAGGTTGCCGATCACCCGGGCGTCGAGCGGGCTGAAGTGGTAGGCCCCGGTGAACCCCAGGCCCAGGACCGCCCAGATCGTGACCGTGTAGCCGAACGAGTGGAAGAAGGGCAGGACGCCCACGATCACCTCGTCGTCGCCCATCTCCACCTGCTGCTTGAACTGGTGGACGTTGGTCAGGATGTTGCCGTGGGTGAGCACCACGCCCTTGGGGTCGCCGGTGGACCCCGACGTGAAGATGATCGTCGCGGTGGCCTCAAGCGACTCGTTGCGAAGGCCCGGCAGGAACATGCCCAGCGCGGCGGTCGGGACCGCCTTCGCGACCACCCCGGCGAACACCTTGTCGGCCGTGGTGACCTTCTTGGGCAGGTCCTCCAGGAAGATCAGCTCCCCCTTGGGCTGGATCTTGAACTTGTCGAGCACCCGCCGGGAGGTGAGCACCCGGGTGATCGCGCACTGGTCGATCGAGTTGTCCACGAGCGCCTGGCCGGCGGTGTAATTCAGGTTCACGGCGACCTTGCCCATCAGGGCCAGCGCCAGGTTCGCCATCGCCCCGTGCACCGTGGGCGGGAGCAGCACCCCCACGTAGGGCTCGGGGCCCAGCACCCGGCCGAGCACGCGGCTCAGGGCCACGGCGCGGAGGAAGGCGTCCCCATAAGTGACCTCGGTCCCCGTGCTGTCCGACAGCGCCAGGAACTTCGGCTTCCGTCTGGCCGAGTTCACGAACGCCCGCGGGAGCGACCGCCATGACGGGGGCAGGGGGAGCATCGGGCGGACGGCGGATGCGGTCGGGCCGGCGGCGGTGGCCGAGGTGGCGTGAAGGCTCATGGCGAATCGGGTTCCGACGTGAATTCAGAGGGGGCTCACGCGATCGGGGCCCCGGACACCGGGAGTCGGACCGGTCCCGGTCACGCCTCCGCCTCGGCACGATCGCATGAATGTAAGCCAACTCCCCGCCGGGAGCAATCGTCCAGGGCCGAAACGCCCGACGGCTCCGGCCCCTTGCCCGGCGGGGAGGGCCGCGGCATGATGACCCTCTGGGTTCGAGGCCCGGTCGGCCTGGCCCGATTGCCTCCGCAGGAATCGAGGATCCTCACATGAACGCGAATGCCAGCTTGCTCCGTTTCCTGACCCTGACCGTCCTGCTCGTGCCGGCCCTGGCCGTGGCCGTGGTCGCCCGCTCCGCCCCCGAGAAGGCCGAGCCCAGGCTCGCCCACATGGTCTTCTTCACGCTCAAGGACCGCTCCGAGGCGTCGGTCGATAGCTTCGTGGCCTCGTGCGACAAGTACCTTGCGGGGCACCCCGGCACGCTCCACTACTCGGTGGGCAAGATGGCCAAGGACGTGGTCGAGCCCGTGAGCGACCGCGAGTTCGACGTGGCCCTGCACCTGATCTTCGAGAACAAGGACGGGAATGCCAAATATCAGAAGAGCGATCGCCACGTGAAGTTCGTCGAGGAGAACCTCCCCAAGTTCGCCAAGGTCCGCGTGTTCGACTCCTACCTCGCCCCCGAGGTCAAGTAACGGGCAGCTCGGTCACGCCGAGAGCCGAGGACGCGGGAGGGAGCGGATCCTGGTCGAGGACGGGATGCTCGCCGCGGCGATCCCCATCCGCCGGGTTCGTCTCCCCCCGCAGGCCCGTCAACTTGGCTTCGTTTTGGCTTCGTTTTGGGTTCGTTTTGGCTTCGTTTTGGCTTCGTTTTCCCGTCGGAGCCATGCGGTTTGCCGTCCGGACTGGCCTCTTGGGGAGGTCTAAACCCTTGTCCTTGTGGGACATGGGCGTGATCGCTCTCCGTGAGCAGGGCGGCCAGATTGGGTTCGTTCTGCAAATTCACGTTTTTCGACTTTGAGCCCCCCCGACGGGCGTTCTGCTCACTTCCAGGGGATCACGTCGGGTCGTTCGGCGCGCCCCACGGCCATCACGAATCGCCCGGCATGATGCGATTCCGTCATCATCTTCGGGTGGCGCACGGAGGTCGGGTCGTGTCCGGCCTGGTGGTCCTGCTTGTCAAAGAGCGGAAGGACGCGAGGCGCCTCGACTCTATACCATCGCGACCTGCCCCGCTGCCGATCGCCCCGGCGTGGGGCGACGCCGGAAATTCCTTCGACGGGGACTGGAAGCGGGGATCGGAAACCCGCCTTCGGGTCCTTTTCCCTGCCACCGGGCGGCACCCGGACGCGAGCCGGATCACCCGGGATCCGAATCGACCACGTCGAAGCCGACCGGGCTGCCGTCGGCCGGGTCGCCGTTGTAGTTGATGGTGATCTCCTCGCCCGGGGCGATGTCCCTCAGGGCCGTGAAGACCTTCGTCCTCTTGCCGAGGTCGTCGTACCGGGCGTTGGGCCTGTACGAGTGGTTGTAGAGCGACCCATAACCCAGGGCCAGGGCCAGCTTGCCTCGACCCCAATGGAAGCAATACCCCGAGATCCCGGCCCATTCCTCGGATTCCTCGACCTCTCCGGTGGGCAGGACCAGCACCGGCACGCGTTCGATCACCCGCCCCGCGCCAATGGGGGCCCGCGCGAATACCCCTCGCCCCTTCCTCGGGACGAGGCGAACCTCCACAAGATCCGAATGCGAAAGCGGCATCGAGCCTCATCCCTCTGTGACAGCGATCGACGGGGGCAACGGCCGGAGGTTCCCGTAGGCACCACGCCCGGCCAACGGATACCTTACATGGATCGAACGATCAACGGTCCATCGCTCTCTTCGAGACAAGCCCACCATGCCCGAGGCCGCCCCCTCGCTCGCCGCCCTGAACCGATCGGCCCAGATGCTCAAGGCGTTCGCCGACCCGGTGCGGCTCCGGCTCTTGAACCTCCTGGGCGCGGGGCCCGGCGAGGTGTGCGTGTGCCACCTGCACGAGGCGCTCATGCTGCCCCAGCCCACGGTGTCGCGGCACCTCGCCTACCTGCGAAAATCGGGCCTGGTGACCGGCCGCAAGGAGGGCCTCTGGGTCCACTACCGGGTCGCCCGGGCCCAGACCTCCCTGACCCAGATCCTCCTCGGATGCCTCGGCTCCTGCCTGGGCGACCCCGAGGTCTTCGCCGCCGACCTCGCCCGCCTCAACGGCCTCCTCGATTGCTGCGACCCCCTCACCCAGATCGGCTAGCTCGGCGCCCGGTTGCTCCTGAATCTCCTGAAAAAGTAGGGCGGGCGTCCCTGCCCGCCAGAATCCGGCGTAGGCGGGCAAGGACGCACGCCCTACTTTTCAGGGCGGACCGCGATGTCTCAACGTGAGGCGCTTTGAGGATTGATAAATTCGCCAAGGCGTATATAGTTGGCC
>JANOBY010000716.1:0-24415 GCA_031411935.1 Planctomycetales bacterium
CGACCTTCTCGGGGCGTGTGACGGTCTCGACGCTTTCTGACCTCTACTCGGGCATCGTCGCCGCGATCGGAACTCTCAAGGGCCCTCTGCACGGCGGGGCGAACGAGGAAGCCTGGAAGGTCCTCGAACAGGTGGGCTCCCCCGAAAAGGCCGAGGGCTGGATCAAGGACGCCCTGGCCCGCAAGGAGCGGATCATGGGCTTCGGCCACCGCGTTTACAAGACCGGCGACCCGCGGGCGAGGATCCTCAAGCCCTGGTGCCAGAAGCTGGCCAAGGAGGTCGGCGAGACGAGGTGGGAGCTCATGGCCGAACCGATCGAGAAGGCCGTGACCGAGCAGAAGCACCTCCCGCCGAACGTGGACTGGCCCAGCGCCCGGCTCTATCACTACATGGGGCTGGACATCGACGTCTATACCCCCATCTTCGCGATGGCCCGGGTTTCCGGATGGGCGGCCCACATCATCGAGCAGCTCGATCACAACCGCCTCATGCGTCCCCGCGCGACTTATACCGGGCCTCCAAATCGCCCGGTGAAGCCCATCGAGCAGCGGGGCTAACCCCAACGAACCGGGGGCCGGGATGCAATGAAGCGTCCCGGCCCCCTTGTTGTTGCAGGATGACATCCGGCGACGGAGCCGTTACTTCGTGGACTTCTTGACGAGCCTGGCCGTGACCTCGACGACCGATCCATCGGCCATCGGGATCTTGAGGGTGATCGGTTCGCGCTGGAGATTCTTCACGCTCACGGTGCTGTCGTATTCGCACCCGCGAAGGCTCGAATTGAGCTCGAATCCCAGGGTGATCAGGTCGTCCTCGACGATCGCCTCGGCCTCTTCCTGACGGAACTCCACGGGCAGGGTGGCGGTGTCCATCCTTACAGACGAGCCCCGCGCGGGCACCAGGGCCCCAGCCGTTCGGTCGGCGAGAACGTTCTCCGATGTACCGTGAGCACAGCATTCGCCTGCAGCGACGGCGGGTGCCGCGGTCGGGAAGACGAGGAGGTCATCGCAGACCAAACGGCAAGTGCCATCTGCGGGGTCGCGGACGATCAGCGTGTTGCCTCGGGCCTCGAACCGGGTGATGCGGGCCAGTGACGAGACGCCTTCCGCCACGGGGGCCGAGGGAGTCACCGAGCGCTTTCCACGGGGCAGGGCCTGCGGTGCGGGGCGCGTCTCGGTGTCGCTATCGTCGGCGGTGGCCACCAGATCCGGATCGGGCAGGGGGGGCAGCGGCACGACGGTTCCGTCCGCGGCGATCGCCGTCGGCAGGTCGCGGCTCGGCAAAGCCGGCATGGGCTTCGCGGCGATTTCCTCCTTCGGGGCGACCTTCACGTCGACGCTCACGAACGGAGGGGTGGAGATGGGCAGAGGCACGCCGAAAAGAGTGAACTTCCCTCGGGCCTGGCCCGACTTGAGGCTGGCGCTCGCCGTCATGGACAGGCTCGCCTTCCACGCCGGCTGAGGGGCCACGGTCGGGGAGGCCAACGCCATCACGATCGAGGAGGTCGCGGGCGTGGACGGGATCACCATCGCTCTGGAAGTGATCGGCATCTCCAGACAGCAAGCCTCTTCAACACAGGGTTCATCCTTCTCGCCTGGCCCCTTGAGGGCCACCTGGGCGACCGAGGCGTCGCTCCTCACGCACGAGGGCTCGATGATGGCGAGCCGTTCGTGCATGGACAACTTGCCATTCTTGTCGGTCGTGGAATAAGCCCCCATGCTGATGACCAGGATGCCATCGGTGGGGATGAGCCACTCGCCCTTCGCGGTCCCTCGGACCACTTCCGGGACCTGAATCAGGGCCGTCGTGGTGCTGGTCTCGCGAGTCTTGGGATCGACGAAGGTCTCGGGGATCGTCACCGAGTGGAATGCCACGAAGCGGGTGTCAGTCAGCTCGGCGTGGGTGAGGATTCCCTCCTTCTTCGGTCGGCCGGAGATATTGGCGTCGAATCCGTCGCGAATCGCACCGATCACGGGCACCATCGCCACGCAGGTGTTCTTCCCTTCGGGCCCGTTGGCCACGCGGCGCACGTCGGCCACCATGTTTCTGACCTTCACATCCGCGATCGTGACATTCGAGCCTGGCTCGGCCGACACGGCCGGTGCGCAGACGGTGGCCTCGCAGGCCTTCTGGAGGTCGTCGACCACGCTTCGGGGTGCCGTCCACACCGAGTACGATCCCGGAGATTCGCCAGGATTCAGCCGTCCATGGACGGAGGCTCGCCAATCCACTCCCTTCATCTGGAGCAGGCGAATCTCAAATCGAACCGGCCCGGTTTCTTCGGACCCCTTGGGAACTCCGCCCAGCATCGCGAGGCTCACGGCTACGGTCAAAAGGCTCATCCGCCCACCTCCATCCATGAAGGGAAACCCGCCTGAATTGGCCAGGGTATGTCGAGGGCGGCATGTTACGTAAGACCCCCATTCCCGTCAATCGCGGCTCCTCGTCGGTTGACCGCTGTTTCTTGAGTCAGTTCCTCGCGTTTCAGCAAACATTCTCAAGTATTTTCTTTGCCCAGGTTACCCCGGTACTGGCATCTCACGCCCCGGACTCCCTACAATTTAAGGTAGACGACTCTTTTTCATGGAGCCTTTGACGATGGCGACCCCCGATCAGCTTTATGATGAAGCCGTGGACCTGCGAGATCAGGGGAACAAGGAGGGGGCGATCACCAAGCTTGAGGAGTCGATCGCCCTGGACCCCAATTTCGCGATCGGTCACGGCATGCTCGCCAAGCTTTTCGCCGACCTTGCCCAGGGCGAAAAGGCGATCATGCATGCCAAGCGAGTGGTCGAGATTGAACCCGACGACACCTTCAGCTACACGGCCCTCTCGGTCATTTATCAGCGATGTGGCAAAATTCCCGAGGCCGAGGAAGCCAAGGCCCGCGCTTATTATAAAGAGCATGGGATGGATGGTTGAGGTGACGATTTCTTTTGTCGCTCCCCTTCGCGAGATGTATCTTGAAGGGAGGAGAGGCATTTCGCACTCTCGTGCCCTTCGCACTGGCCCTCTACGCTCATCGCCTGTTCTCTCCGGGAGGAACCTTATGAGAAACTCACTGAGATCGTGCACCCTGCTGGGACTTCTGCTCGTCGCGTCGGCGAGCACGGCTCGCGCTCAATATGGCTACCCCGGCGGTTATGGCGGGATGGGCTGGGGTGGCTGGGGAGCCTCCACGCCGCAGGGTGACTATGCTCGCGGCATGGGCGTGTTCGCGGCCGGCGCCGGCTACTACAACGAAGCGACCGCCGAAGCCACGGCCATCAACGCGAACACGGCGGCGAACTGGAACGAGTACTGGTACCAGTCGCAGCAGGCCGTGAACCGGAAGTATTACGCCAAGATGGACGCCCGGCTCAAGAGCAACAACGCCGCGAGAGAGTCGGTCTATCTCCGCCTCCGCGACAATCCCGAGCCGGCCGACATCTACCGCGGCGACGCCATGAATGTCATCTTCGACGAGCTCTCGAGCCCCAAGATCTACGTGCCAAACCTCAAGAGCGCGGGCGTGAAATACCCGGGCGAGGCGATCCGCAATATCCCCTTCCAGTACGCCTCGCAGGCCGTGACCGCCACGGTCCGCTCGGTCATGACCCGCGGATCGGCGCCCGATGTCCTGAAGGCCGAGCCGTTCGCCGCCGACCTGGCGAAATTGCGGGCCCTTGGCGACAAGATGAAGCAAGAAAACAAGGAAGAAGACACGATCGAGCCTGCCACGATTGATGAGGCATCGGCCATCGTGACCTCCCTGCAAAAGCAGGTGGCCGCGACGCTGAAGCCGGGGACGAAGGATCGCAACGACGCCGATCGTTTCCTCAAGTCGGTTGCCGGCTTCCTCAAGATGCTTCGCACCCCCGCGCTAAACATCCTGCTCGCCGACGTGGATAAGCACCCCTCGACGACCGCCGGCCAGGTCCTCGGTTTCATGAAGGCCTTCAACCTGCGATTCGGCGTGGCCAGCACTCCGGCGCAGCGGATGGCCTACGACCAGCTCTACCCGATCCTGGTCAAGATGCGTGACGAGGCCTTCCCGAATCGCAAGCCCGAACTCGCCCAGACTTCGGACAAGGAGCTCGAGCATCCGGCCGACTTCTTCTCCAAGATGGACGACAAGGCCTTCGATTCCAAGCATCCCGGGATCACCCCCCCGGCTGCTCCCACTCCGGCCCCGGACGCCCCGGCCCAGCCAAAGTAACACGGTCCTTGAGTGTCGGACCCTCAGGGCTTATCCTCGGAGCCGTCAGGTCGAACCTGGCGGCTCTTTTCTTTGGATAACCTCTGGAGCAGGACCCGAACATGTTCCTTCGCCGAATGGTCCTCGCCCTGATTTCCGTAGCCGCCCTGTCCGCCCCGACGCGAACGGGTGCTTCCGAAGACGATCCTTGGATCGCGGCGAACCTGGGTCGACTCGTCGAGCTCTACACCCATCTCCATGGACACCCCGAGTTATCCTTCAAGGAAGTTCAAACCGCCGAGACCATCGCCAAAGAGCTGCGAGAGCTGGGCGCGGAGGTGACCACCGGCGTGGGCAAACTCGGGGTTGTAGGAGTCCTCAAAAACGGGCCGGGCAAGACGGTCCTTGTCCGCAGCGACCTGGATGCCCTGCCAGTGACCGAATCCACCGGACTCTCCTACTCGAGCAAGGTCACGACGAAGGATGACGAGGGCAACACGGTCGGCGTGATGCACGCCTGCGGCCACGATATGCACATGACCTGCCTGGTAGGCGTGGGACGCTGGCTCATGGATCACAAAGACCGGTGGTCGGGGACCGTCGTCCTGATCGGCCAGCCCGCCGAGGAGCGGGTCGGGGGCGCGAAGGAGATGCTCGCGGACGGGCTCTATACCCGCTTCCCCAGGCCCGATGCGGCCCTCGCGCTGCATGTGGCTCACGACCTACCCGCGGGAAAGATCGGCTACCGCTCGGGCCCGACAATGGCGTCCTCGACCTCCGTCGACCTGTGCGTCAAGGGCAAGGGGGGCCACGGGGCCATGCCCCACAGCACGGTCGACCCCATCGTCCTCGCGGCGGCGGTCATCCTCGACCTCCAGACGATCGTGAGTCGCGAGATCAAGCCGATCGATCCGGCCGTGATCACCGTGGGCTCGATCCACGGCGGAACCAAGCACAACATCATTCCTGGCGAGGTCCGGCTCCAGCTCACCTTGAGGGCGTTCAACGAAGAAGTCCGGGAGAGCCTTATCGAGGGGATCAAGCGGAGGGCCTCCGCCCTGGCCACCGCCCACCGCGCCCCGGCGCCCGTGATCGACGTGAGCGACTTCACTCCAGCCACGGTAAATACCCCCTCGCTCGTCGCACAGGTCTTGCCCTCGCTGAAGGCCGCGCTGGGCGAGGCGAATGTCGAAGAGGTTGAGCCGACGATGGGGGCCGAGGATTTCGGGCTCTTCGGGCAGGGAGGTGTCCCCACCTTCATGTTCCGTCTTGGCACGATCTCGTCCGAGCGGATTGCTGCCGCAAAGGGCAGGAATGAGCCGCTTCCGTCCCTGCACTCGGCGCTGTACTTCCCCGAACCCGCCCCTAGCATCGAGTCGGGAGTGAAAGCCATGGCGGCGGCGGTTACCGGCCTGCTTCCGCCGAAATAGTCGTTTACTTTGGCACGCTCCGAGTCCGATGTCTGGCAGGGCCTCATGCACCACGATTATCTTATCCGCGATTGCGAGCCGCTCCTCAGCCCCTCCCTGGTCATCTTCAAGGAGCACCTGAAGCGCAACCTGTCTACCATGATCGCCATGGCCGGTTCGGCCGATCGTCTCCGTCCGCACGTGAAGACGCACAAGATGTCGGCGATCGTCAAGCTCGAATCGTCCCTGGGCATCACCCGCCACAAGTGCGCAACGATTGCCGAGGCCGAGATGATCGCACAGGCCGGCGGCCTCGATGTCCTGATCTCTTACCCCATGGTTGGGCCTAACGTCGCCCGCCTCGCATCGCTCATCGAGCGCTATCCGGCGACCGTGTTTCGTGCCACGGCCGAGGACACGGAAAGTGCACGGAGACTCTCGCAGGCCATGGCTCGCTCGCAAAGACCTCTTGGTGTGCTGGTGGACCTGGACATCGGGATGGGTCGCACCGGAATCGACGTCGAATCGGCGTTCGAGCTTTATCGCGTGATCGCGGACTTGCCTGGCCTTGAGCCCGACGGTCTCCACGCCTATGACGGACACCGTCGCGAGTTCGATCCGGAGGAGCGGCGGGTCGCAGCCACTGGGGGCGTGAAGGCTGTACTGGGGCTTCGGGATCGCCTCGTGGCTTCGGGACTTGCGGTCCCTCGGCTGGTCCTGGGAGGCACGCCCTCGTTTCCGATCCATGCAGGGCTGGACGAGCCAGGCGTGGAACTCTCACCCGGCACGTGCCCGCTTCACGATCATGGATATGCCACGAAGTTCCCGGACCTACCTTTTGTCCCCGCAGCGATTCTCCTCACCCGTGTGATCAGTAAGAGAGACGGTGCGGTCACGCTGGACCTCGGCCACAAGGCCGTGGCGGCCGATCCGGCTGGCGATCGCCTGCGGCTCCTGGGGGTGGACGAAGCCAGACTTGGGCCCCAAAGTGAAGAACACCTCGTCATCGAAACCTCAACGGAGCTCGCCGTCGGCACCCCGCTGCTTGCCATCCCCACCCATGTTTGCCCCACGGTCGCGCTCCACAGATGGGCCTATGTGGTGGAAGGCGGCGAGGTGGTGGATCGGTGGAATGTCGACGCACGCGACCGAGTGTTGACGATCTGAACGGCTTCAGGCCACGGGCCGGATGGCACGCTCCAGGGCATCGGCGAGTTCTTCGGGCCTCTGACTCCCGATCAAGACCCGCGTTCCGTCGTGCAGGTAGATGCGGACGGCCCGATCGCCTCTCGCTGTGAGCACGCGTTCCCCGTCACGCCCGATCCGAACGCCCCAGAACCAGTGCTCCCGAATGGCGTTATAGCGAACGATTTCCACGCTCCTGATGCTGTCCAAGTCCAGGGCACGGCGGAAAGTGGGGACGATTCCGTACCAAACCCGGCACTGGATGGGCGTGACCTCGGTCGTCATCCTGAGCACGCCTACGATCAGGATCGGTGGGAGGAACAGGCCGATCAGGAGTGACACCGGCACCTCGAGCCACGGGCCACGCGCGACCGCGGCCGCACGAGCGAGGCCTCGCGGGGACCATGCCATCGAGAGCCAGCCGAGTCCAACCATCATGGCCAGCAGGGCGTAGAGCCACCAGGCGAAGTACTGCTCTTCGCGATAGATCGCAGCCGGGGGGCGAAGGGTGGCTACCGACGCGCTCACGATCCATCCTGTAAGTTCGAAGAAGGGGGAGTTTCCGCGGGGAACAAACGACCCATCGACCGGATCGCGGCGTCCGCAAAGGCCCCTGCGGGGACTGCCCAGAGCATCGGATTCAAGACCTCAAGGGAGAGGCAACCCTGATACCCGATCGCCTTCAAGTGGTCGAGGATCGGCGTGATCGCGAAATCCCCATCGCCTGGCAGAATCCGATCCGAATCGCCCGCAAGTTCTCGAGGAACTCCGCTCAGATCACAGACTTGCACCCACGCCAGATTTTCCGGCGAAAGGTAGGCCAGATCTTCGAATTTGCTCGGCCCAGTGTAGAAGTGGAACAGGTCGAGGCACACGCCCACGTTCGTCGCCTCGGTCTGGGCAATCAAGGCCAACGTTGTGTCCAGACTCGCGCAGAACCGGGCGGATTTCTGGAACTCCAGCGCGAGCTTTACCCCAAAACGGGCCGCGAGGTCGGAGGCTTCTACGAGCGAGGTCGCCGCCTGCCCGAGGTCCGCGGACGTTGGGGTCGACGGAAAGTCCACGGCCACGATGAGCGTGCCGATCTTGAGATCCTGCAGGATACCCAACCGCTTTTGAAAGTGATCCCAGTGGGTTCGCCGTGCCTCACCCACGGAAGTCAACAACCCACCTTGCCAGGAGGCCCCTGCGGCCGTCAGCCCGTTCTCCGCCAGAATCGACCTGACCTCGTCCAGCGAGTGCGTCTCCAGATAGGTCTCCAGCTTGGTCAACCAGATTTCGACGACCGACCAGCCCGCCCTCGCGAAGCTCTCCAGGTCTTCTTCGAACGGGGTGCTCAGGGTACAGGCCTGGCTGATGCAGGGGATCATGAGAGGAGCTCACCCCGAACTGAGAACAATCGACACACGTTCGTTCGAATCATCTTATCAGGGTCGCAGGGTCGGGTCTCGGGATGGCGGCCTTACTGCCCGCGATCCCGAGTCGGAAGCCCAGTCCGCGTCCCAACCTAACCTAACGCAAACGGTTGGTTCAGCCCATGAGATCGCGAAGCGCCTGAACGACACCACTGGCGGGGACTCGCCACTGATGGCCGTCATCACGGTTGCGGAAGGTCACGGTGTCGTCCGACAGGGTCTGCCCGTCGACGGTGATCCCCAAAGGGGTCCCGGCCTCGTCTTGACGACGATATCGCCGGCCGATCGCGCCTTTTTCGTCGAAGAACACGTTGAAGTGCTTCTTGAGGTCGCGATAGATCGCCTCGGCCTTTTCGGGCATTCCATCCTTCTTCACCAGGGGGAAGATCGCGGCCTTGATGGGGGCGAGACGGGGGTGGAACTTCATCACCACACGCGATTCTCCTCCCATCTCGTCCTCGTGGTAGGCCTCGCACAGGAACGCCAGGGTCCCGCGGTCGGCACCGGCGGAGGGCTCGATCACGTGGGGGAGGTAGCGTTCCTTGCGCTCCTCATCGAAGAACGAGAGATCCTTGCCGCTGTGGGTCTGGTGCTGGGTGAGGTCGTAATTGCCTCGGTGGGCGATGCCTTCGAGCTCGCTCACGCCGAAGGGGAACGCGTACTCGATGTCGGCCGTGGCGGTCGAGTAGAACGCGAGCTCGTCGGGGTCATGGTCGCGGAGATGAAGCTTCTCGGAGCCCAGCCCGTGGCGGACATACCAATCGAATCGCTCCTTACGCCAGTAGGCATACCAGGAGGGCGCCTCGTCGGGATGGCAGAAGAACTCAATCTCCATCTGCTCGAACTCCCGAGAGCGGAAGATGAAGTTACGCGGGGTGATCTCGTTCCGGAAGCTCTTCCCGATCTGGGCGATCCCGAACGGGACCTTCACGCGGCCGGTGTCGAGCACGTTTTTGAAGTTGGCGAAGATCCCCTGTGCCGTCTCGGGGCGAAGATACGCCTTGCTGGAGTTGTCCACCGCCGCACCCACGTTCGTCTCGAACATGAGGTTGAAGTCGCGAGGCGCCGTGAGCGTTCCAGGCCCGGTCGCCGAGGGGCCCGTCACAAGGGTGCGATCCTCGGGGCTGAGCTCCAGATAACTGACCACCTCGGGCTCGGGGAGGTCCTTCTTCTTGACGGGCAGGAGCCCCTTTCCGCCGAGCTTGCTGACGCGTTCCTCAAGTCCGGCCTGGGCGTCGCCGGCCGTGGCCCCGGTGAGGGCTAACGCCAACGGGCCCTTCTCCAGGGTGTACCGGAACACATAAAGCTGATCGGCGCGGTAACGTTCCTTCGTCTCGCGGCAATCAACCATGGGGTCCGAAAACCCTCCCACATGCCCCGAGGCTTCCCAGACCCTCGGGTGCATGATGATCGAGCAGTCCAGCCCGACCATGTCGTCGCGGGACCGGACGTTGTCGACCCACCAGGCGTCTTTGATGTTCCGCTTGAGCTCCACGCCCAGGGGGCCGTAATCCCAGAATCCGTTGATGCCCCCGTAGATCTCGCTCGACGGGAAGATGAACCCGCGACGTTTGCACAGCGAGACCAGCTTTTCCATGTCCACAGCAATCGGTCCTTTCGGTCGAATGGGGCATGACCTTGGCAGGGCCCACCCCGGGGTCGGCAGCAGAGTCGCCGAAGAGAGTTCCCTTAACCTACAACAACGCGAATCGGGTCGCGTGAAAGCTCGGCTACCAGATTAAAATGATCGATCGTCGCGGCCGCATGAATGTCCCGATCGTAGCCGAGTTCGCGGACCCGACGCCCGCCTCGACCCCGAGTGAGTTCCTCCGCAAGCGTCTTGGTCCTGTCGGCCGATGTCACGGCGCGAATCTCGAACTCCCTCCACGCACGGGCCACGAGCACGGCTTCGTCTTCCGCATCCAGAGGCTCCACCCCGGAGGCGGCTCGACGGTCCGCAAGCCCTGCGATGAAAGCGCCCGCGAAAAGCGAGTCTTCAAGACTTACCCGGTCGTTGGTCCCCGCGCAGACCACATGAATCGGGAGATTAGTGCCATCGAGGGCCCTCAGCGTTGCGCCAAGATTGACGAAGGCCGAGATCAGGACTCGATCCGCCTCCAGGCTCGCCTGGATGGCCCGCGTCCCGTTCGTGGTGGTGATCACCAGGGTCTTTCCACGGCAGACTTCCGGAGTGTACGAGGTGGGCGAGTTCCCAAGCTCGAATCCCGGAATGACCACCCCCTGCCGTTCGCCACCGAGCAAGGTTCGGTCCCTGCCAAGTGTCGCCACGATCTCGTGAGCTTCCTCAACCTCAACGCACGGACGGATGGATTCGATCCCGGAGTTCAGGGCATGGACCATCGCCGTGGTCGCTCTCAGAACATCGACCACCACTGCCACCCCACCGCGCAGGAGTCCTGGCGGGATCAGCGCGGGGAGCAGGTGGACGTGTACCTTCGGCGCTTGGGACATCTCTACGAATCCGCTCTTCAGGGCTCGTTCGGCGCAAGGCGTGATTATGGCACACTCTCGACCGATTGGGAAACCCCGCCGCGGGCCCATCTCGCCGGACATTCGCGTTCGACTTCCCGATTCCTCCGTCTTCCGTTAAGGTGGGGCCAGGACGAGGCCGATACCCTTGATCCGGGGGCGGACCACCGCGCTGGTTAAAGATCATCGGCCTTGCGGATCGAGGTGCGTGGATGCACGAACCCAGGGGACGGACGCTCAAACTCAGCGCACCTCGTCGCTTCGTCATGGACCTCGTCCACTTCGCTCGCAAGGTGCCCTCGGTGCCGGTGAGCCGGATGATGGACGTCGGGCCGCTGATCGGCCCGAGGCAATCGCATCCCGGCCGACCTTCATGGGCCGTGCTGTTCATGAAGGCGTATGCCCAGGTCTGCGACGAGAACCCGCCCCTTCGGCGAGCGTTGCTCACCTTTCCCTGGATGCGACTCTACGAATACCCGTCCTCAATCTGTGCCCTGGCCCTTGAGCGTGAATACGAGGGTGAGGACGGTATCTTCGTGGGGCTCTTCCGTGCGCCCGACAAGCAATCACTGACCGAGCTCGACCGCTCACTCCGCTGGTACAAGACGGACGAGGTCGAGAAAATCGGGCTCTTTCGCCAGATGTTGCGGGTGAGCTCGACTCCTCAGCTCATCCGACGCCTGCTCTGGTGGAGTACCCTGGCCATTTCTGGCCAGAAGCGGGCCAAACGCTTGGGGACCTTCGGCCTGTCCTCCTATGGGGCGCTCGGCGCGGAATCGTTGCACCCCATGTCGCCTCTCACGACAACGCTCACCTACGGGCCGATCGACGAGAATGGCCGCGTTTGTGTGAAGTTGATCTACGACCATCGCGTTCTCGACGGGGCCTACGTGGCGCGTCGGCTTGCGGACATCGAGCGGGTGCTTCTCAGCTCGATCCGCGAGGAGCTCTCGCCCAAGGCGTCGGAGGGGCCCCGTCTCGCGACGATCCCCCCGGCGGCCTGAGCGATCGCGGCTCAGAGCGACTCGGTCGCGGCCTCCTGATCGGTCGTGATCCGGACTTCCATTCGGCTCATGAGCTGCTTGAGCTGCGATTCCTTGTGGTCGATCCAGAGGACATTGTCCAGCACGATCGCCTTACGCTCGTTCTGGATGTGCATGACCAGCCGACCGGATCGCAGGAGCATGTACTCGAGGATGTCGGGGATCTCCTTCGAGAACTTCAAGTTCATGGTCGGGTAACGCTCCAGGTCGCTGAACGGCCCGTGGTTATGCAGGATCTCGTTGGGCAGGATCTCCCAGTAGTCGAGATAACGCGTGACCCAGATGATCGCGAAGTTCAGCCCGATGGCCACGGCCATGAGGGTGTAGAACATCGAATTCGCATAAGCGAACACTCTCTCCAGTAGGTTTACCAGTGACGGGATGATGTTGAACCAGACATTGAGCCACAACAAGAAGAAGGTCACCGCTACCGCCGTGAGGATCACCGCAATAATGGTGAATCTTGGGAAGTCGATGGCCATGATCATCAGGTTAAGGAAGAAGACCACGAAGAACGCCATGCCCAGGACGTTCTGGATCGAGCTGAAGCGACGAACGGGCCTGGCGGGGGTGGTCGAGGCGCTCGTGCCAGGTGCCTGCGCGGCCTTCAGTTCGGCCTCGCGGACCTCCACGGGCTTCTTCTCGGGCCGGGTCGGATCATAGGTCGGATTCCCGGCGACCGCCATGCCCACCGCACAGACGATGGCCGTCAGGAAGGTCGGCCAGATGAAGATAATCTTGGGATAGGTGAAGATCTTCATACCCCCGTGACGGACGGTGCCCGATCCGGCTGGGGAGGCGGAGCTCTTATCATCGATCGACATGAATGACTCTCCGGCGGCGGAATCTCGGTGGACGGGCTAGCCAGACGGCCCGAGTTGTCGTCAAAGCCACGATCCTAACCGCGAACTTGAGCCCGGTAAATGGAGCGGCGACGTTCCCGGATCAGGATGCAAGTCGTTCGCCCGAGAGGAAGAAAGATTCTAAAGTCACGCAGGTCTCGGTTCCTCTCCGATCGCACGAGGGGGAGGATGCCACCTTCGAGGGAACAAAGGGGGCTCACGAATGCGGAGGTTCCTCGGACGGTCCCAAGTAAGGAATCAGGAACTGTCCGAGGTTGTGATCAAGGCGAGAGAAGGTGAGCTGCCGGGCGATCTCCCCCAGACGTTGCGGGCGGCTGGCCTCCAATTCTTTCAGCCGATCCAGGATCGCCAGGCTCTCTCCCGGCTGCTTGCTTTGTTCAAGGAGCTCGGTGAACCGTCCCATCACGTAGAACCGATTGTGCTCGAATCCGACCTCCATGATGCAATAAAGCATGTCGGCGCGGATCTCGAAATCCGCAATGGATGCATAGAGCGACTCGCATTTGTCTGCAATCCTGTCCGTGTAAGAGAAGGCGAACGAAGTGCATGCGGTGAGATCCGAGAACTTTCTCAGGAGCCGCTTCGCATCGTCGAGGCGACGGTTGACCATCTCCACGAGCACGTCGGTCGGGACCTTCATCAGCGTGTCGTGCACGAAGTCCTGGTCGTCCTCGTGCCGAAGCAGCAGCTCGGCAAGCTCGTCGACCTTCTTCGGCTCGACCCCCGTCGTGTTGGTCACGAGCTCCTTGAGCAGTGTGTTTGCCTGATCGGTCGCCGAGGCGATCGAGATCTCGCCCATGGCGATCAACCAGGCCTGCTTCAGCTCCGACACGCTCTGAAATCGCCGGTCTGGAGAATCCTGGCAGCATTTCGAGATGATGAACCGGACGTTGATGGGGATCTTCGAAAGATCCACCGCCAGGTGGGTCAGCGGACCCGTATGGAGCACGTAAAGGAGCCTGCCGAGCGAGAAGATGTCGCTCCTCACGTCCGAGGCCTTGGCGTTGGTGAACTGCTCAGGGGCCATGTAAAATGGTGTGCCCATGCCGAATCCAGTCTGCGTCTGCCGGGTGAGCTCTGGGTCGATCTCCCGCCCCAGCCCGAAGTCCGAGATCACCACATCGTCGGGTCCATTCATGAGAATGTTCAGGGGCTTCAGGTCGCGATGCACCACCCCCTCGCGGTGGGCATATTCCATCCCGTCCAGGATGGCACGGAACACCTTGCTGATCCGATGCTCCTGCCCCGGGAAGCTACTCAGCTCGGCATCCAGCGACGTGCGATAGAGGGGCATCACATACCACAGCGGTCGGTCAAAGAGCTTCTGGTCGAGGATCCTGACCACGTTCGGGTGATCCAGCTTGGAGAGCAAACGGACTTCCTCGCGGAACCGCTGGACCGCGTCCTGAGTCGCCGTCAGCAATAGCTTTTTCTTGGCGAATGTCTTGTCCTGGTTGGTGCAGATGCACACTTCCCCGAACGTGCCATTTCCCAGGATGACCCCATCAACGAACTCGTTGTGGGTTGCCCGCGGCGTTGGGGGAGAGAGCGGTTCTTGGTAGGACATAGAGCTCGGAACCTTCCAGATCGAGTGCCCACGAGCCTCGTGACAACCTCGCCCACGGGCTCAGCCAAGGTGAACAAAAGATACCCTGCACTGCCACAAATGGCCAGTCCTTGCAAGGCTCACTTTCGGAGCAGAACGAGGAGCAAGCCCTTCCCGCAAGGCCCTAGATTCGATAGGATCGCATTTCTGCCCGCCACCGCGAACCCGTCAGACCGGAAACACCGACCGTTTTCCGACTCCATTGACGTATCGAGGCTGTGGGCTAGAATTTGCCGATCCTGGAGAGGTGACCGAGCGGCCGAAGGTGCAGCACTGGAAATGCTGTGTACTGTCACAGGTACCGAGGGTTCGAATCCCTCCCTCTCCGTTTGCTATGCTCGTCTCGTCGTAATATGTTCCAAAAGAGGGATTTACGATGAAGGGGATGAGTAGAGACCGTGGTGTGTTGAGACTTTGCCAAGCCCTGCTCCTGAGCGACTGATCAGGCCTCGTTGCACTCCATCCCCGCACTTCGAACTGGGGCTCGTTAGAAGATATCCTGACTTTTAGAGCCAGGAGTTTTCTCCGTCGCAGGGCCGAGTCGGCCCGTGTGAAGTTGGCCCTCGTCATTGTGCAGTTGGTGATAGTGCTCGGCCATGCGGCTGTCGCTGTGGCTAAGCCATGTCATCCTCACCCGCTGCGGCACCCCGCGGTCGGCGCACTGCGAGCGGAGGTCATGGCGAAATCTGTGCACCCGACCGTGGACGAATCCGATCACCCGTTCGGCGGTCGGGGACCGCGGGGCGAGGGGCTCGAGGACGTTGCGGATCAGGGCCCAACGCACCACATGCGGATTGAGTCGGCCGCCGCGTGAGCCATGAAACACGAGCCCGTCGGTGTGGAGAGGTAGACGTTTCAGCACCGACAGGAGCTCCGTGTGGATGGGGATCATCCGGCCCCGTCCGCTCTAGAGCGTTCGCCGGCCTTTTCCGCCCTGACGGCCCGAGCTGGTCTCATCGACCAGCCGGACCATCCAGTTCTGAAGCTCAATGTGCGACCATCGCAATCCGGCGATTTCCGAGATTCTCGTCCCGGTGGTGGCCAGCGCACGAATCACTTTACCGAGCCACGAGAGCTGTTCCTGGCTCCGGCAGTGCTCGATCATGGCGAGCACCTCCTCGGCCTTCCAGCAGTTGGTATTTGTCCCCGGCACCCTTCCCAGAGGCAGATCGATCTTGGAGTCGGAAGGCGGGCGGCCCTGCGTGACCATCCAGGGCACGGCCTGCTTGAGAGTCGTCAGCTCGACGTACTGCGTTCGGTAGGCATGGCACTCCGCTTCGAGGTGATTCGAATAGACGTTCAGGACTCGCGAGCCGACGCCTCCCCCGTTCGCCAGGCCCTGAGCCGGGGCGTACGCGAAGAACTTATGGAAGACGGCCCATACCGCTTCAGAGACGAGGGTCGTACGCCGCCGGCGACCCGTGCTAGTGCAGCTACACGGATGATCTCGTGCTATCGATCTCGGGTCGTCATGATCGGCCGGATGAAGCCACCCCTTTTCGTCCGGCCACTGACTGATGAGGAGCAGGCCGCCCTGCGGGCCGCCTCCGCTCCCCCGACGCCTACACACTCCGCCGATGCCAACTCCTGCTGGCCAGCGCCGACGGCCTGAAGCCGGCACAGATCGCCGAGCGGTTCGGCTGCGCCTCGCAGAGCTTCCGCGACGCCATCCGCGCCTTCGCCGCCGAGGGGAGCGGTTGCCTCCGCGAGAAGTCGCATCGGCCCGTGTCGGTCCGCCCCGAGATTGACGACGCCGGGCGAGACCGGTTCCGTGCCCTGCTGCACCGCAGCCCGCGCGATTTCGGCAAACCGACCTCGATCTGGTCGCTGGCCCTGGCCGCCGAGGCCGCCGTCGCCTAAGGCATCACGGCGCGGCCGGTCAGCGACGAGACGATCCGGCAGGCGCTCCTGCGCCTGGGCGTCGGCTGGAAGCGGGCCAAGACCTGGATCACCAGCCCCCACCCGGCGTACCTCCGGAAAAAAGCGACTGTATTCCGAGTCAAGTTCTTGAGGGCCGTTTGATCGCGAAGATCACGAGCCGGCCCTCATCGGGCCAGGGCCATCTCCGGCTGCCAGGTGCGGCCCGTCCGGATGACCGCGTTGGCGATCACCAGCAGCTTGCGGGCGACGGCCGTCAGGATCACCTTCGCCTTCTTGCCTCTCGCCACCAGCCGCTCCTTGAAGGCCTTCATCGCAGGGTTGTAGCGCACCGCCGACAACGCGGCCAGGTAGAGCACCCGACGCACCACCGCACGCCCGCCGCGGACGTGCCGACTGCCGCGACGCGATCCGCTGTCGTCGGCGAACGGCGCCAGGCCGACCAGGGCCGATCGCTTGCCGCCGTCGAGTGTCCCCAGCTCTGGTAGTGCGGCCATCAGGGTCAGGCTGGTCACCGGCCCAAGCCCGGGGATGCTTCGCAGCAGCTCGTCCTTCTCCTTCCAGGCCGCGCTCGGGTTGACCGCATCGGCCAGCAAGCGGTCGGCGTCGGTGGCCTCGGACCCCAACCAGGCGATGTGACGCTCCAGGCCGGCCCGTACCGTCGGGTCGGAGCAGGAGCCCAGGCGGTTGGACTCCATCAGCCGCATCCCCAGCAGTTGCTGGCGACGCGACAGCAGGGCGTCCAGGGCCCGGGTCTCGGCCGAGGCAAGCGGACGGGCCTAGGGTCGGATCGCCTCGGCGAAGTGGGCCAGGACCTCGGCGTCGATCCGGTCGGTCTTGACCAGGCGGCCCGAGGCCTTGGCGAAGTCGCGGGCCTGGCGGGGGTTGATCGCGGCGACGGGGATGCCGGCGACCTGCAACGCGGCGACCAGGGGCAACTCCAGGCCGCCGGTGGCCTCGACGACGACCAGGGCCGGGGCGAGGGCCTTGAGCCGGGCGACCACCGCGGCGATGCCGGCCGGGTCGTTGGGGTCGCGCTCGGTCTTGGTGCCGGGCCTCGTGGCGGAGTCGAGGTAGGCCTTGGAGACGTCGATGCCGGCGAAGATCGGGGTGTTGATATCCATAAAGTGCGACTCGTTGAGGATGTCCCAGCGTGTCCCGTCCTTGCCGATGCGGCCTCAAGGGCCAGGCGACTGTTCGGGATGCGGTCGGGGAGGCGATGGGGGGGCGACCCGCGCTTTTTTACGGCCTCGCAGGGCGGGCCAAAGGGGCATCGGCCTACCACCCCCATCTCCATGCTATGGCCGCTCGGGGAGCGGCAGGAGAAACATACAAGGGCCGCGCGACCGGCTGATCCACCTGGCCCAGGGGCACCCGGACTGTGTGCTCGGCTTCCAGGACGAGGTCTGGTGGAGTCGGCTGGCGCATCCGGGGTTGCACACCTGGGCCTGAGGCGCGCCGATGCGGCTGCACGAGCCGCCGGCCGACCCCGCCGATCGCGAGCCCAAGGCCCTGGCCTGCTACGGGATCTTGCGCGGCGACACCGGCGGGATGATGCTGCGGTTCGTCCACGGCCGCCCGGTGGGCAGGGTGACCGAAGAGTTCCTGGCCTGGGCGTGCGACCGGCTGGACGTCGAGGGCAAGCGGTCGATCCTGCTGATCTGGGACAACGCCTCCTGGCACGTCAGCCGCCGGGTGCCGGCGTGGGTCAAGGCGCACAACCGGCGGGCGAAGGCCGAGGGCGGAGTGCCGATCGTCGCCTGCGACCTGCCGATCAAGGCGCCGTGGCTCAACGCGCTCGAGCCGAAGTGGGTCCACGGGAAGCGGGCGATCGTCGATCCCGGACGGAAGTTGAGCGGGGCGGAGATTGTCGAGCGGGTATGTGATTACTACGGGTGTGAACGCCTCGACCCCATATCACAGCATCTTGCTTGAGACCGCACTAGGCACATGCGTTCGATGTCAACCCGACAACCCTCCTCCAGCGACACCGAATCTCCCGTGCCAGGTCGCTGGGTGGACGGGTCGACCAGGCCGTGCTTCACGGCCATCGTCAACCAGAGTACGGCCAGCAGGCGCCGGGCCTCAGCCGGGTCGGACGTCCCCAGCGCGTGTCGCCCCAGGGGGGCTGTTGGACCGCCCGTCGGCCTGCAACACGGCGTCGCTGCGGCTCATCTGCCAGGTAAAATATCGTAAAGTGAACTTCTCATCGCTGCGTGGGCGGGGCCAGGAACCTCCACGAGGTCTCGGATCATCCAGGCGACCTAACGCGGCGCCAGGCGGATGCCAATAGCATCCACGACCGATCTACTTCCGCGGCGTGGTTGAGGTGGCCTGCGACGCCCATTCCTTCTTCGAGTTCCTCGACGCCCCCGTCGGCGAAACTCCAAGACAGGCGAGGCTTATCAGCCCTGGCGGTCGGGAGGGAGACCCTGCGACCTCGTCACGGGCCAGCAGGTTTTGAACGGGGGGCCTGAGCAGCGTCGAGATTCAGGAGGGCCCTGGCCTCCTTGGAGGCCATCCAGAGAATGAGATCGTCGGCACTCGCACCTCCGGTCAGGGGGTTGTCCTCGTCAGCCGGCAACGGCCTCATTTGCAGGAGGGCGTCGGTCGCGATCCTGCGGGCCTCGGCTTGCTTGCCCTGCCGATAAAGGCTCATTACGCGGTAGAACGCCGTCGTGCCCGAGATCACGGGGTTCCCCCGCTCCGCTTTCGAAGCCGCGAGGAGCGCCGCGTCGGCGGCCGCGTGGTTGCCGGACCGATACTCCGCCATCCCGAGGGCCATCCGGAAGTAGGGCAGGTACGGATGGTCCTTCCCGAGTTCCACCGCACGCCGGGCGAGGGCCAGCGTGGGATCGAGAACCTCCCTATCGTCGGAAGGGCGAAGGCAGCAGAGTTTGGCGGTGATGTCTGCCGTGCTGGGATTTGCGGTATCCCTGGCGAATTCGAGCGCCATCCGGCACGTGGCGTCGAGCTGGGCGTCCTGGCCGAACCAGGCCTGGAGGGTGACGACCTCAAGCAAGAGGCCCATGTCACCGGGGTCGTTCGCCAGCGCGGACGCCAGTACCGGAAGCCCGCGGCGCGTGAGGCCGGCGGCCAGGAGGGCATGCCCCTCGTCCTTACTCGCGAGGGAGGTGTTCCCGCCTCCGGCGCCGAGCGTCTCGGGTACCGATCGCGAGAGGGGTGACGGCTCGCCGAACGGGTCTCGAGGGAAGCCCACATCGGCCATCAGGTCGCGGAAGTCGGCGCGGTTGCGGAGCGGATCGAGGTCATGGTCGGTCCGGACCAGCGGGAGGAAAGTGTTTTGATCTGCCGCGATGGCCCCCCGAAGGTATCCCAAGGCCCTGACCTGAAGCTTCTCTCGCTCATGGGTTGAACCGCGATCGTCCAGGGCCGAGATCATGGCGCACACACACGCCATGTTGTAGAGGTCGTTCGGCTGTGGCGCGGTCATCGATCCGTACGCGGCGAGCGCCTCCCGGGAACGCGCCAGGGCCTCGCCGGGTCGCTTCAAATCCGCCAGTGCGGTGGCGAGGAACCCGAGGCTGATGCCGTGCTGACTGGCCAGCTTCGGGTCGCCGGGATGGGAGTTTCGCAAGGTCACGAGGCGTTCGCTCGCCTGCTGGAGATCGGCGACGGCATCGGCGTGGCGTCCTTTCCTGAACGCCGCGACGCCGGTGTCGATCAGTTCCCGAGCCTTGTTATATTCGGCCGGATCGATATTCCCCACCCAGACGATCGGGACCGGAATCTGTGAGGTCTGGATCAAGGCCGCGAGCGACCCGGCGGAAGCGACCGCCGGTGCAGGCTGATCCCAGGCCAGACCCACGGCGGCCAGCTCGTTGCGAACCAGGCCGAGATCCCACAGTCCGACGTCCGAATCAGCCCCGGCGATCGCGAGCCACCGGCCGGTGGGGTCGAAGGCGAGGTCCTTGACCATGCCGGTCCAGCCGGGCAAGGTCACCAGCGGCTCGAAGGTCGTCGCGTCGCGGAGGATGATCCTGCGGTCCGTGCCCCCGCCCGTGGCCAGCAGCCGCCCGCTGGGTGAGAGCGCGAGGGACTCGATCGCACCGTCATGCCCCCTGTCGAGGTGGTGCCCGAGGGCGAGGTCGGGGAGCGAAACCCGGGTCAACGTGCCGCCAGTGCCAGCGACGATCAGGTCGTTACGAGTGCGATCAAAGACGAATCGGCGCATCCCACCGGGCACCGCGACCCGTCGGGGCGGATCGGTCCCTTCCAGGTCGTACAGGACGAGCGGTCCGAACGAGACCTCGGTGACGAGGCGGCGGCCCCCGTCGACGAAGCCGATCGACCAGATCCACGATGGTCCCACCTGTTCGCGACGCAGGATCTGTCCCGTGGCGATGTCCCAGACGATGAGGAATCCGCTCGCGTCGCCGGTGGCAAGCCGGCCGCCGGCGGGGTCGAAGGTCACCGCACGAATGCCCGCCTCGTGGCCGACCAGGACTCGAAGCAACGACCCGATCTCGGCATCCCACAGCCGGATCTCGCCTTTTCCGCCGCCGCTGGCCAGCAGTGCGCCATCGGAGCTGTAAGCCACGCAGTTGAGGCCCGTGTCGCTCTCCCTCCATCGCTGCAAGGGACGCGCCGATTCCATGTCCCAGACCATGATGGCGTGGTCGTCGGCTGCCGAGGCCAACCGCGCCACGCGGGGGTGAAAGGAGAGGCTATTCGTGCCGTTGACATGGCCGGTCAGCCATCGCCGCTCGCGGCGGCCATGGATCTGGTAGAGGCGCCCGGTCCCATTGACGGCGCTCACGGCCAGGTACCGGCCGTCGGGGCTGAACGCGACGGATTGCATGAACCAGGTGCCCGGCAGGACCGCCAATGTCTGGCCCGTTCGAGCATCCCAGATCCGGGTGGTGTAGTCGTGGCTCGTGGTCGCGACCCAGTTGCCGTCGGGGCTGAAGGCGAGGGCGACCAGTTTCTCCTTGTGGCCGCGGAGGGTCACGCGCTCCGTGCGACCCGCCACGTCCCAGAGCCTGGCGGTCTGATCCAAGGACGTGCTGGCCAGGATCGCCCCGTCCGGGCTGAAGGCGAGTGATGTGATCTCTCCATTGTGCGACCCCAGCGTGATAGGGGGGCTGTCGTCGTCGATCGGCCAGATCTGGACCGTATGATTCGGGCCGAGGAGGGCGAGCCACCTGCCGTCCGGGCTCAACGCGAAGGTCCGGGAACTGCCCTTAATGGACCGTCGCGCTGCACCGGTGGCGGTATCGTGGAGGTCGATGCGTCCGTCGTCCCATCCCACCGCCAGCCAATGACCCCGGCGGTCGATTTCCAGCCCGACGGCCTGTGCCGTGCCGCCGAGGATCGGGGGGCGAGCCGATGGCCGGCCCGAGGCGTCGAGGAACTCGACGCGGCGGCTCCAGGTGGTGCGCACCAGGCCGCCGTCGGGCAGGAACCGAATGCGGATTGTTGGCCCCCCCGCCGGGGGCCAGCCCGTGGGGGCTTCCTTCCCTGCGGGATCGTCGAGCTGCCACGAATGCTGCCGGCGTGGGACGTCCCAGAGGTGGAGGTCGCCGTTGATGGTGGCCGTCGCCAGGACCTGGGAATCGGGGCTGAAATCGAGCGACCAGACGGTACCACGGAACCCTTCAAGCTGTGCCACTTCAACGATATCGAATTCGCCGAGGCTAGCCACGGCCTCGCTTCGTAGCTCGACCAGATCGCGGCGAGGCGTCCCCATCGTCGACAGTCGAGCGAGGTTCCCCATGGCGTCGTCGCGCCAGCCGGGCTGATGTCCGGCCCGCAGAGCCTTGACCTCGCTCAACATGGCGCGATAGGCCTCGGCCTGGGCCGCCGCACCGGCCGCCTCCGCGGCCTTCCTCGCCTGGTCGGCCGTTCTCCGCGCCTCCACGGCCTCGAAGCGTGAGGTTCGCTCGGCGGCCGCCGAGATTCCCTCACGCTCGGCCAGGTTCGCGAACCGGCCGGCCACCAGGAGCGAGGCCAAGGTCACCAGCACGAGCACCGCCGTCAGCACGCCGCCCAGCGTGGCGATGGCCGGGTTGCGGCGGGCCCAGCGCCAGTAGCGTTCCGAGGCGCTCACCCGGCGTGCCTGGATCGGCTCGTCGGCCAGGAAACGCCGCAGGTCCTCAGCCATCGCCCCGGCCGTCGCGTACCGACTCTCGGGGTCCTTCTCCATCGCCTTCAGGACGATCGTCTCCAGGTCGCGCGGGATCCGGACGTCGATCGAGCGCGGACGGGGCGGCTCCTGGTTCTTGATCTGCTCGATCAGCTTGAGCCGGTCCGACGCGTCGTAGGCCGGACGCAGTGTCAGCAGCTCGTACAGGGTCATGCCCAGGGCGTAGAGGTCGGCGCGGGCGTCCCCCTGGCCGCGGAACCGCTCGGGCGACATGTAGCGCAGGGTCCCCAGGATGTCGCCGGTCTGCGTGAGCCCGTCGTCATCGGCCTTGGCCAGTCCGAAGTCGGTGATCCAGACCACCCCGTCGGTGTCCAGCAGCAGGTTCGACGGCTTGATGTCGCGATGGACGATCCCGCGCGAGTGGGCGTGGGCCAGCCCCTGCGCCGCCTGGCGGCCGATCTGCGCCACGCTCTGGAAGAACGGCTGGCGGCGGCCGGAAGTGTTGACCTCCGAGACGTGCTTGCCGCCGGGCAGGACCGCCGAGCTCGACGCGTCGGCCGCGGGGTGATCCGGCGGGCGGCCCTCGCCGTCGCCCTCGGTAGCGAGGCCCGACGGAGAGTCGGGCTCGAACGCCTCGGTGCGGTCGAGCCCCCCCGTCGCGGGCGAGCCGGCAGGGGGCGAGCCCGGGACCTCGGTCACCATCCGGCCGCCCAGGAGCGACTCGGCGATCCGGCCGAGGTCGCGCCCCCGGTTGATCATGGACCCGGGAACCTGGGCCCGCGTCACGCCCGTGAGGGAACCGGGCGACTCGGGGCCGTGATCGACGGGCCTGCGGCCGGGGGCGTGCAGCCGCTTCAGCTCGTCGATGACCTGGTCGAGCCCCTGGCCCTCGATCAGTTGCATCGCGTAGAAGGCGAACTCGCCGTCACGACCCACCTCGAACACCGGCACGATGTTGGTATGGTGCATCCGAGCCGCGGCCTTGGCCTCGCGGCGGAACCGCTCCATGGCCATGCGGTCGCCCACGGCGTGGGCGGGCAGGACCTTCAGGGCCACGCGGCGGCCCAACGAGATCTGCTCGGCCTCATACACCACGCCCATCCCGCCCCGGCCCACCTCGCGCAGGATCCGGTAGTCGCCAATCTCCCTGAGTCTCGCGATGGCCGGTGGGGGCGGCTGGCGGACCTCGACGCGGGCGTCGCCGTCGGCCCGCTCGACCTCGACCAAGGCCGGGAACATCCCGCGGATCTCCTCGGCCATCTCGGGCAGGCGGTCGACGTATTCCTGCAAGCTCGGCCGCTCGCCGCGGCGAAATCGCTCGGCGAACTCCTCGGCGAGCTCGTCGAACCGGCCGTAGTCGCGGGAGCCGGATGTCGTGGACATGGTCAAAGTCCCTCCAGACCGCCGGGCAACGTGGCCAGCGCGTCCTTGAGCCGCTTCAAGGCGCGGAAATACCGCTTCGCCCCGGCCTCCTGCGTGATCCCCAGCACCTGTGCCGCTTCGGCGCGGCCGAGTTGCTCGAAGTGTCGCAGCGCCAACACCTCGCGGTCGAGGGGGTCGAGGCCGTTCAGCGCCTCCTGGACCCTCAGCAGCCGCTCGGCGCGCTGGGCGGCCTGCGTCGGGGTGGTGTGCCGCCCCAGGAGCATCGACGCCAGCGCGGCGGAACTGGCCTCGGGCAAGGCGCCCTGATAGAGCGAGACCTCCAGCCCCGCGTCGCGCATCTTCGTGCCCAGGTGCTGGCGATGCAAGGTGGTCAGCCGCCGGCCCACGTGCAGCCGCAGCCAGAGTAGCGGGGGCAGCTCCGGGCCAGCCAGGTAGGCGTCGAGGTCGCGCGCGACGTCGAGGAACGCCTCCTGGAGGACGTCCGACGCGTCGACCCGGGCCCGGAGACGGGCGTCGATGCGCAGCTCCACCATGCGCCGGAGCCGGTCGCGGTGCGTGCCGAAGAGCTCCGCCAGGGCCCGGCGGTCGCCGCCGCGGAGCCGGCCGATCAGGTCCGTCGGGTCGCCGGTCGTCTCGTTCAAGTGGGTCCCCATACCCTTAATCCGCGCGCCGGTCGGGATCCGGGACCGAAAAACCGGGGCCGAGGTTGCGGAAGCCCCGCACCCATCCTTATGACCACTCCGATGACAGAGTCGTCAGTTCAACCACGATCGCCCCGTCGCGATTACCACAAATGGATTCCGACACAATGAGGTGTCAGGTCCGGTGTCCCTCGGCCCGGTCATCCGGGCTGACTCGAT
>JANOBY010000717.1:0-6276 GCA_031411935.1 Planctomycetales bacterium
GAAGATTTTTTACAATCTGTGATCATCTGCGTCATCTGCGGTGAGGTCTTCTACTTCCATCCCAACCGGAGCCCGTTCATGGCCGTCGAGATGCTCAATCCGCTCAGCGTGGGGACGCCGCGCTCGCTCATCCCGCAACCGTGCGTCCTCGTGATCTTCGGCGCGGCGGGGGACCTGTCGTGGCGGAAGCTGCTCCCGGCGGTCTACAACCTGAACGTGGACGGGGCCCTGCCCGCGAACTTCGCCGTGGTCGGGTTCGGCATGAAGCCCGACGGCCCGATCGAGGGGGACCCCGACGAGTACATCCGCGCCCGGGCCCGAGACGGGATCGAACACAACTCCCGCCAGCACCTGGAAGAGGACCACTGGAACGACTTCGCCCGGTCGCTGTTCTTCGTCGAGGGGAGCTTCTCCGACGCCCGCGCCTACGAGGTGCTCAAGGCCCGGCTCGACACGATCGACCAGCAGTTCGGGATCCCCGGCAGCCGCGTGTTCTACCTGTCGATCCCCCCCACGCTCGTGTCGATGTGCGTGGACCACCTGAAGGAAGCCGGGATGGTGGCCGACCCGGCCGACGCCTTCAAGTTCTCGCGAGTGATCGTCGAGAAGCCCATCGGCCGCGACCTGGAGAGCGCCCGCACCGTCGTGAACAACGTGGGCAAGGCCTTTCACGAGAAGCAGACCTACCGCATCGACCATTATCTGGGCAAGGAGACCGTCCAGAACCTGCTCGTCCTGCGGTTCGCCAACAGCATCTTCGAGCCCCTGTGGAATGGCAAGTACATCGACCACGTGCAGATCACCGTGGCCGAGGAAGAGGGCGTGTCGCACTTCGACAAGCAAGGGCACATGACCGCCAGCCGCATCGGCTACTACGAGAACGTAGGGGCCCTACGCGACATGGTGCAGAACCACATGCTCCAGGTCCTCTGCCTCACGGCCATGGAGCCGCCCTATTCGCTCGAGCCCGACGTGGTCCGCGACGCCAAGGCCGGCGTGCTCCACTGCCTCCGCCCCATGACCGACGAGGACGTGGCCCGCAGCGTGGTGAGGGCCCAGTACATCGACGGCGACGAGATGGGCGAGAGCGTCCCCGGATACCGCACCGAGGTCCGCCGCTATTACGAGGAACTGGTCAAGAAGCCCGTCCCGCCCGAGGCCGTGAACTCCACGACCGAGACCTTCGTGGCCATGCGCCTGTTCATCGACAACTGGCGATGGGCGGGCGTCCCCTTCTACCTCCGCACCGGCAAACGCCTGCCCAAGCGGGCCAGCGAGGTCGCCATCCAGTTCAAGGACGTGCCCAACGTCCTGTTCAATGCGCATCCCGACGTGCCCCTGGAGCCGACCGTGCTTTCGCTGCGGGTCCAGCCCGAGGAGGGGCTGTCCATGCGGATCGCCTCGAAGCTCCCGGGCAGCAAGGTGCGGATCTATCCGGTGAAGATGGAGTTCAACTACGCCGAGAGCTTCGGCGGGACCACGCCCGAGGCCTACGAGCGGCTCCTGCTGGACGTGATGGCGGGCGACGCCACGCTCTTCATGAGGCGCGACGCGGTCGAGGCCTCGTGGAAGTTCGTCATGCCGATCCTCGACCACTGGGAGCGCAGCCACAGCCGCTACCTGCCCGAATACCGCGCGGGGACGTGGGGGCCTCTGGAGGCCGACCGCCTGATCGAAGGTGACCACCGCCGCTGGAGGACCCTCTGACATGAGCGCGCCAAGCCCCCCGCCCACGGTCAGCCCCTGCGAGCCGGCGGTCGTCCCCCTGCGCGAGGTCGAGCGCGAGCTCACCCGGCAGCTCAAGTGCCTCCAGGTGAACACGCGCGAGGCCCCGGTGGTCCGCGCCGGGCTCTCCAACCTGGTCATCTATTGCGACAGCGCCGCCAAGGCCGAGCAGATCGGCAAGGTCGTGCCCGACATCGTGGCGATCCATCCGGCGCGGGTCCTCCTGCTGGTGCACGAGCCCGAGGCGTCCGCCGGCGCGGTCGAGGCCACGGTCCACACCCGGATGCACCGGATGGGCAAGGGGCTGCGGGCGTTCTCCGAGCAGGTCACCCTCCGCGCCGGGGGCCGGGCCGGCGAGCATCTGCCGTATGCCGTGCGCTCGCTCCTGATCGGCGACCTGCCGACGAACCTCTGGTGGGCGAGCCCGCAGCCGCCCGCGATGGCCGGGGCCTTGCTCTACGACCTTTCCGATAATGCCGACCAGGTGCTCTACGACAGCCACGGGTGGGCCCACCCCGCGCGCGGGCTCGTGGCCACCTCGGCCTGGCTCCAGGGCTTCGAGAGGGGGCCGGGGCAGGGGCGGTACCGCGTGGTCAGCGACCTGACCTGGAGGCGTCTGCGGACCTGGAGGCGCGTGCTGGCCGAGGCCCTGGATCCCTCGACGGCGCCCGGGGCCCTGCAATCGGTCTCGCGGATCCTGGTCGAGCACGGGCCGCACTCGGTCATCGGCGCCCTGAGCCTGGCCAGCTGGCTGGTGCAGGGGCTGGGCTGGACGATCACCGGGTCGCGGGTGCAGGCCGGGGTCGAGACCGAGGCCCGGTTCCAATCCGCCCGCGGGGCCTGCTCGGTCCTGATCCGCCGCCTGGCCGACGCCCCCGAGGGGATCCGCAAGTTCCACCTCGCTTGCCACATCCAGGACGCCGCCGAGGCCCTGAACGTGATCCCCGAGGACGGCGACCGCAGGCTCTCGGTCGACCTGGAGAACGACGACCTCGCCCCGCGCACCGTGACCATGTCCGCCCCACCCCTGGCCGAGCTCGTGGCCCGGCAGCTCTCGGACCGCGAGCGCGACCCCGCCTTCCGCAGCACCATGGTCATGGCCGAGGCCCTGGCGCGGAGCGTGATCGAGGGCTGAGCCGCGCCCCGGGCCGGAGGATCGTCACCCTCGGGCCCCCTCGCCGAAAAAAATCCTCGGGCTTGCCTCGTTTCTCGCTCCCGGGGCCCGGGGATCGAGTAAACTGTACCGGGCACAGTGGGCGCCTGGGGGTCCTTTACGGATCGGGGTTCTCGGATCGGACGGGGGGGACGCGACGTGAAGGTCACGCTTCTGCCATCCTCGGTCACCTGCGGCTCCGAGTCGAGCCAGTACCTCACCTCGTACCTGATCAACGACTCCGTGGCGATCGACGCCGGCAGCCTCGGCCTTCTGGGATCGGCCGAAGCGCAGGCGCGCGTGAAGCATGTTTTCCTCACGCACACGCACATGGACCACCTCGCGTCGTTGCCGATCTTCGTCGAGAACGTGTTCGAGGCCGGGGCCGGCTGCCCGCGGATCTACGGCAGCCCGGCCGTGCTCGATTGCCTGCGCACGGACCTGTTCAACGACCGGATCTGGCCCGACTTCGTGCGGATGTCGGACGAGAGCGCCGACTCCCCGTTCCTGTCGCTCGTGCCGATCGAGGCGGGGCGTCCGATCGAGGTGGAGGGGCTGCGGATCACGCCGGTGGACGTGAATCACCTGGTCCCCACGCTCGGCCTGATCGTGGAGGGGCCCGACGCCACGGTGGTGGTGGCCAGCGATACCGGCCCGACCGAACAGATCTGGACGCTGTCCAACGCCTTGCCGAACCTCAGGGCCGTGTTCCTCGAGGCCGCCTTCCCCGACGCCATGGGGTGGCTGGCCGACGCCGCCAAGCACCTCACGCCCGAGCTTTTCGCGGGCGAGGTGAAGAAGATCAAGCCCGACGTGACGGTCCTGGCCGTCCACATCAAGCCCAGGTACCTGGGCCGGATCTCCAGCGAGCTCGCCGAACTCGGCCTGCCGATGGTGCAGGTCTGCGAGCCCGGCCGGTTGTACGAATTCTAAGGCTGCCCGCGATCGCGGCGTCCCCCGGGACCGCGACGTCCAGAGACGAGGCCAAGTCATGCCGCGACGCTCTCCACTCCCTCTACCGATCGTCGCCGTGACGCTGGCCGTCCTGGCCATGGGCCTGGCCGCCACGGGTCGAGGTGCGCCCGCCCCCTCGCCCCGGCAAGATCCCGCGGTGAACGCCGACCCCGCCCCGCCCGCGAGCCCCCAGCGCTACTTCGAGGCGACCACGTGCGGCCAGTGCCACACCGCCCCGGGGCAGCAGAGGATCAAGGACTTCGTCCGCCTGAACGAATACCCGCACTGGCAGAATCTGGACAAGCACAGCAGCGCGTTCGCCAGCCTCCAGAACGAGCGGTCTCAGCGGATGGGCACCCTTTTGGGCTGGGACGTGGCGACCGACGTCCGGTGCCTGAGCTGCCACGCCCCGGCCCACGCCGATTCGCGATTCGCCGAGGCCCCCGCGGGCAACGCGGCGGCCCAACCCGACCCCAAGCTCAAGGCCACGTTGATCGGCGAGGGCGTGAGCTGCGCGGCCTGCCACGGGCCGAACGAGAAATGGGTCTCGGCCCACTCGATCAACGAGAAGGATGAGGTCTGGATCGCCAAGACCGCGGCCGAGAAGCGCGACAAGTACGGGATGACCGACCTGCGCGATCCCCAGGTCCGATCCACCCTGTGCGCCTCGTGCCACGTGGGCGACGACTCCAAAAACCGCGTGGTCACGCACGACATGTACGCCGCCGGGCATCCCCCTCTGCCGGGCCTGGAAACGGCCACCTTCAGCCAGGCCGAGCCTCCCCACTGGTGGAGTCTTTCGGAGGTCGGCTACCTGAAGCGGGCCCCCGCCGAGGTCCAGAAGAATTACGGGCTCGACCAGGCCGGCACCCAGCAGGCGAAGCTCGTGGCCGTGGGCGGGCTCGTCTCGTTCCGCGAGGCCATGAGGCTCTTCGTCGAGACCGCCGCGCCGGGCAAGAATCCGTTCGACTTCGCCCGGTTCGACTGCTCGTCCTGCCACCACGAGTTGAAGGTCTCGGACCAGTCCTGGAGGCAGAGCCGCGGCTTCTCCGCCGCGCCTGGGCGTCCCCCCGCGGCCGACTGGCCCTCGGCCCTCGCCTCGCTCGCCATCGTGGCGGGCGACCCGGTGCAGGTCGCGCCCCACACCGCCGAACTCACGAAGCTGCTTGAGACCTATCGCGCCTCCGTGGGCAAGACCCCGTTCGGCAACACGGAGGCCTCGGTCGCCGCCGCCCGGGCCCTGATGGGCTGGGCCGATGCTCGGATCCTCGACCTCCAATCGACCCGGCTCGACCGCGACGCCGCCTTGCGGATGCTCAAGCAGATCACGCGCATCGAGACGCCCGACCACGCCTCGGCCCGGCAGCTCGCCTGGGGCTTCCGCAACATCTACAACGAGCTCGACCCCAAGCCCGCCAACGGTTCGCAGATCCAGAGCACGCTCAACGAGCTGACCAGGCTGCTGGACATCGACCTCACGCCCGGCAAGGCCCCCGGAGCCGTGATCCGGGAGGTCGGGGCCCGGCTCGAGGGCGACGAGCGGTTCGAGCCCGCGACCGTAGGCCGCCTGTTCGAAACCCTGGGCGCCTTGCTCCCCTGATCGACCCTCGGGACGATCGATACGAGGTGACTGGACGCACGAAAACGTCCCTGCCCGCAGGCCCTGGGGTCCGCAGGCAGGGACGTTTCGCGTTGGTCTTGCGTTGATTGGGAGGCTACTTCGCGGGGGTCGGCGCGAGGTACGGGAACCTCATGGGGTAGTTGCGGGGGTCGTCGGTGACCTTCCAGACCTGCCCGTTTTTGAGGTACATCCGCTTCTGCTCCTCGGCGTTCAACGGTCTCGCCCCCACGCGTCCGAACACGCCGACCTGGTTGCCGCTCTCGTCCACCGCGCGGTCGCGGTCGAGCCCCTTGGCGATGGCCAGGGCGTGGCCTTCGTGCGGGATCTCGTAGGTCGAGACCAGTTGCGGCGTGGGCCTCGGGCTGAAGCCCATGTTGCCGGGCGTGTCGGGCGAGGTGAGCTGCACGACCCTCAGGCCGTTCTTGCCGTCGGCCAGGTAGGCGAACTCGCTCGTGTAGGTGATGCCCAGCTTCACGTCGTGGAGGTCGTTGATCGCCCCCCCGGCGTTGTAAACCTGGTCGATGCTGGGCTGCAAGGGATTCTCGAAGTTGACGATCACGAGCCCCTGAGGGCCGGCCGCCACGTAGGCGTAGGTCCGGGCCAGGTACACGTTGTGGGCGTCGGCCAGGGGCAGCGACGACACGGGCCTGGGGTGCGCCAGGTCGGTCATGTCCAGGACCTTCAGCCCCTGCTCGTCGCAGGCCACCCCGTAGCGGAACTGGACCTGGAAGGCCCGCGCCCCGTGGAGGAACTCCTCGCCTACGACCGAGGTGATCACCGGCTTCTTGGGGTCGTCGATCGAGATCGTGACGAGCCCGGCGTC
>JANOBY010000718.1:0-17136 GCA_031411935.1 Planctomycetales bacterium
GCGTCGATGCGGTCGTCTCGACCATGCTGCCCCGGCTCTTCTCGGAGACGACCCGGGCGAGGCGTCCCGAGGTGATCTCGCAGATCCAGGAGACCATGCTCCGCACCCCGCCCCGCGCCGTGGCCGGGACGCTTCGCGGGATGGCGACCCGTGCCGACCGGACCGCCGACCTGTCTCGTATCAATATCCCCACATTGATTCTGGGGAGTGCCGAGGACGCCTTGATCCCCTGGGACGAGTCCCGATCCATGGCCGCGGAGATGACGAACGCCGAGCTGATCGCGATCCCCGATGCGGGCCACATGGCGCCTCTGGAGAACCCCGCGGCCGCCAACGCCGCCATCCTGAGATTTCTGGGCACTCTGGCATGAACAGGCTGCGGCATGGAGGCCGCATCGGTCTGATTCTCGGAGTTCTGGTCGGTCCGGCATGCCGCCCGGAAGCGGATACCTCGGTGCCCCGCGCCTTGCCGACGGTGGCGATCGCCAGCCGCGTCCCCTCGGCGGCAGGGCTCGATTCCGCCGTGAAGGACCTGGTGTGGGGCGAAGGCCCCTCGGCCGGGCAGCTTGCGGCCCTCTCGATGGAGGGACGCTTCCTTCTCGAACGCGCGGGACGGTCGCCGGGTGATTCGAGATCGCTCTCGGCCGTCGGCGAGGAGCCCGCGACGGCGATCGCGATCGTCGGCCCCCATCGACTGGTCGCCGGGACAGCCTCCGGATTGATCCTTTGGGACACCTCGAAGACGACGGCAAGGGTCCTCTCGCGATGGGCTTGCGGTACGGTGACTTCCGTCGTGAAAGCTCCGGGCCCCACGGCCGAGATGGCCGTGCTCGTGGGGCTTCGAGACGGGCGCGTTGTGAGATCCCGGCTTGTGGGCGAGGACGCGTGGGAACAGGCGGCGCAGACGGCCGCGACGGGTCCCGAGGTCACACGCCTGGTCCTGACCCCCGACCGCTCGGAGTTGATCGTCCTGCGTGCGGACGGTTCGTCCCAGAGGCTGAGGTCGGATCTGGTCGGAGCGGCGACCGATGCGGGCGTGTGCCGACGGATTGCCTTCGGGCCGGGCTCGCGGATGTTCCTGAGAGCCGTCGACGAGTTCACGATCGAGACGTCACATTCGCCCGCTCAACGGGTGACGATCCCTGCGCGAGTCACCTCGCTCGCCGTGGCCGACCTCGGTCAAATGGCGGTGGTCGGGATGGAAGGGGCGATCCACCTGATCCCCGTCCCCCAGAAAGGGGCCATTTCGCCCCTCCTGATGCTCAGGGTGTCCCTGGGCGAAGGCCTGGCGCAGGTGAGCCTGGATCCGGGGGATCCGTCGGGACGAAGGCTCGCGATCGCGTTCGGAGCCGGCGGAGTCGAGCGGATCGATCTCGATAAGCTGATTGCCCGCGGAGTTCCGGCACGGCTCGATGACGAGCCCTCGCTCGCGTTTCAGCCCTGGTTGCGGTTCGGAAGGTCCCGGCAGGCAGTCTCGACCGAAGGGGGTAAGGTCTCGGAGGTCGATCGGAGGATCGGCGAAGCCCGTCGGCAGATCGAGGCCGGCGAGGTGGCGAGGCCCCGAGAATCCCTCACCGAACTGGTCGAATCGGGTTCGGCGTCGTCCGAATCCTCGGCCGAGGCGCTTGCCCTGATCGCGTCGGCTCTGGGGCGAGACGGTGGCGCCTCGGGCCCGACCCTCCAGGCGATCGCTCGCGCCCGCAGGGCGTTTGAGCGGCTCGATCAACGGGATCGGGTGGCGGATTGCGATTTCTGGGCGGGGATCCTCCAGACGAGAGGCTTCGGGCCGGACCGGGCCGTGGCCTCGACCGAGGAAGGCCTGGCCGCACTTCAGCGCGCCCTGGCTCGATATCGATCGGCCGAATCTCCGCAACCGAGGCAAGCTTCTCTGGCGGCAGCCATGGTCGCCTGGAGCCTCCTCGATCGGGGAGAGGTCGCGAAGGCCTCGGCGCAGTTTGCCTCGGTGGGCGAGGCCGTGAGGTCGGACCCGGTCCTCCGGCTCGTCCCGGAGCTCGATCGCATCGGTGCCGCGATCGCCATGGCCTTGAAGGACTACGACGCGGCCGAGCGATCTTATGCCAGGCTCCTCCAGACCGAGCGACCCGCCCCGCAAGCCGCATGGGACCGCGCCGCGAAGCTCGGGCGTGCCCAGGCCCTCGCCGCCCTGAACCGCTGGGAGGAGGCCGCGAAGGTCCTCGCGGACATCGTGCCTGGCGACGCCGAATGGACGCTTCGACGGCACGTCTGTCAGCTCATGTCCGGGCAGGAACCGCCTCCCGCGACCCCCTCCGCGGAGGACGACCCGCTGAGTGCGCACGTTCGGGCGTTGGAGGCCATCGTGAAACGGGGGGCAAGCGCGGCGAATCTGGAGAAAGACCTCGTGCTTGCGGTCGAAGGGCACCGACGAGCAGGCCATCTCGACCTCTCCCTGGAGGCTGAACTGCTGCTGGCGGAGTTCCTGGAGACGAACGGTCACCACGTCGAGTCCGCAAAGCGATTTCATGCGGTTTGCACCGGTCTGGAGGCCCTGCCCGAGCGGGACGGCGCGCGGAGCGGGGAGCGACCCATTCTCGGGCTCCTCGAGCGATCGGCACGCGGCTGGCTCCGCGAGGAGATGCGCGGCGGAAAGCTCGACTCCTCGTTCCTCGCTCATCCCAGGGCTGCTCTTCCCGATCTGGGGGCACTCGGCCTGAACCTGGAGGAATTCTCGGAAGCGGAGGAGCTCTCCCGGTCCCGCGAGAAGCTTCGCGAGCTGGGCGGACCGGGCCTGGGTGCCGTGACGGAATCCCTGGAACTCCAGATTCGCAGGATCGAGACCCAGCTTGCGGGGCGCACCGCGCGGCGGGACTCCGGGGAGAACGGGCTTGGGTTGTCGGAATCGGAAGCCCTGGTCGCGTTCGTGGCGACGGGACCCGACACCCTGGCGGGGATTGTGGTGCGACAGGGGAGTGAACCGATTGCCGTACCGCTTCCCACGCGTCGTGCCGAGCTGGAGAGCCTGATCGACGGTTGGAGGATGGGGCTCGGCGATGGAGGGCGACCCTTGCGGCGATCGGCCGTCGACCGTTCGGGCGAGATCGTGGGCCTTGGCCCCGAGCCCGAGGGACCGGGAGGAAGCGATCCTGCCCTCGTTGGATCACGCGAGGGTGCGATTCACCAGGCCCTGTTCGCTCCTCTTCAGTCTCACCTTGGAGGGGTCACGCGATTGTTGCTGGTCCCGGGAAGCGCTGTCGGTGGGCTCCCGATCGAGATGATGGGTCGAGGCAATCGGCTGCTGGACCAGTACGCGGTCACCTATCTGCCCGAGCCGGGCCTGCTCCCTGCACTTCGGGACGACCGGCGTGCCCCCTTGGTCCGAACCGCCGAGGTCCTCTTTTGGAGCCCCAACCACGTGCGCGAGGCCAAATTCTGGGCCGCAAGCTGCCGCGACACGAAGTGGAAGCCCGTGGCGCTTCTCGGGGCTTCAGCCTCGCGTCATCGTCTATTGAGCCTCGCGCTCGGACCTTATTCGGTGATCCACCTTGCGGCCCCGATCGAGCCGGTCGTCCAGGGGGGGGAATTCTCCCTGATGCTTGCCGATGGGCTCTTCACGCCCAGGGACCTTGCGGCGCTCCCCTTGAGGTCGCAGGTGCTCGTCCTCCAGTTCGCCGGGCGAGAGGGCCTGACCGCCGACGGATTGCGCCTCTGGGCCGAGGCCGCATTGCGGACGGGCGTCGGCGGTGTGGTGATGAGCCTTTGGGAGCCGCCTGCCGAATCGGCCAGGGTTTATTTCGCCGAGTTTTACCGCGCCCTGAAAGCGGGCGAATCGCTCCCAAGATCTGTGGGCCTTGCGCGAGAAGCGGTCGCCCGTCGCCCGGAGTTTCGCGATCCCGTCCACTGGGCCGGATTCGTCGTGTATGGGCCATGAGATTCCTGACGCGATCGGGGATCACGTTTGACACGAGATGAATGCGGCGCATCCTTGAGGATGCACGACCATCCCTCGGCAATCCGGCCCCAGGACATCGCATGAACGCCATCGGCCCGGGTCGTGCTCGAACCCGCCGAACTCCCGCCTTCGACTGGCTCTCGTCGCGGATCCTCCTGGCCGCCCCGATCGTTCACGCCTCCCCCATTCGCCAGCTCGCCGATCGCGATCGAGTGCGAGGGGAACGGGCCGGTGGGATGACGGTCGAGAGGGACATCGTCTACCGAGACCTGCCCGGAGATCGCCAGGCCCTGGACCTCTACCGCCCGGTGGGGCCCGTTCCCGAAGGGGGCCGCCCGGTGCTGCTCGCCATCCACGGAGGAGGCTGGGCGAGGTTCGACAAGGGGGATTTCGGCCCCGAGGTCGCCGCCTTCACGCGAGAGGGCTACCTGGTCGTCGCCCCCAATTACACGCTCTCTCGACCGGGAAAGCCCTCGTGGCCCGTCAACCTCGACGATCTTCGCGAAGCGGTCCGTTGGATGCGAACCCATGCCTCCACGATCGGGGCGGATCCCCGTCGGATCGCAGCCCTCGGCGAATCCGCGGGCGGGCATCTCGCCGAGATCCTCGGGACCTATCCGGGCGATCCTCAGACGACCGGGGCAAGTTCCGGGGAATCCGGGAAGGTCAACGCGGTCGTGTCGCTGTACGGGCCGAGCGATCTCCGTTCGCTCGCTCGTTCCAGCCCGGTGGCCTCGCGGAGAATCCGAGGGCTCCTGGGTGCCAACCGCGCCGACTACGCCCAGCGTCTGGCCGACGCCTCCCCTCAATCGCATGTGACTCCCGATGACGCACCCATGATGCTCATCCATGGACGGTCCGACACGTTGGTCCCGGCGTCGCAATCGATCGGCCTGGCACGACGACTCCGTGCGGTCGGTGTTTCTTCGCGCCTGGTGCTGCTCTCCGGCGAAGATCATGGTTTCGGGCTGAGAGGGTCCGGTCGGAACCTGGTGCGAGCGGTCGGCGATTTCCTGCGACAGGCCCTTCGATGATCCTTGCGGAGGCTCCTTGCCCACCGCGGCCCGACCCTTGATAATCGAAGTCCTCAAATCGACCGGGGCCCGAGGCTCCGGTCCTTCGTTTCTTGTGGCCTCGCACGGAGCACCGATGGCCGACGACCACCTGAACCCGATGATCGCGACCACGGCGCAGCTCGATGAGCTTGTCGAACATTTGCGGAAATCCGGCCGGTTTGCCTTCGACACCGAGTTCGTCTCGGAGGACACCTACGAGCCGATCCTCTGCCTGATCCAGGTGGCCACTCGCGATCGCCTTGCGGTGGTCGATCCGCTCGCGGTCCCGGACCTCGCCGGGTTCTGGGCCGTCGTGAACGACCCGTCCGTCGAGGTCGTGATGCATGCCGCGGGCGAGGACCTGCGCATCGGTCGGCTCCGCTCGGGGAGCCTCCCGGAACGCGTGGTGGACGTCCAGATCGCGGCGGCGCTCTCGGGGTTCGGTTACCCCCTGTCGCTGAGCAACCTCGTCGGCCAGACGGTCGGCGCGGTGCTCTCGGGCGGTGAGACCCGCACCGACTGGCGAAGGCGACCGTTGAGCGAGGGGCAACTTCGCTACGCCCTGGATGATGTGCGTTACCTGCTCGACGTGGCCGACGACCTTCAATCGCGTCTCGACGCACTGGATCGCCGCGAATGGGCCGAGATCGAGTATCGCAGCCTCATCGAGACGATCCGGGCGCGCGACGATGACGACCGGTGGCGAAAACTCTCCGGGCTCCATCAGTTGAATCGCCGGGGGCTGGAGGTCGCCAGGCGACTCTCCCTGTGGAGGCGAGAGGAGGCCCGACGGACGAACCGGCCCCTTCGCCAGGGCATGCGGGACGACTTGCTGGTGGCCATCGCCAAGAGGCAACCGACCTCCCGCCGAGACCTGGAAGCCCTGCGCGACTTCAACCGCCCGCACCTCATCGCCAAATCGCAGGACCTCGTGGCCCTGATCAACGAGGCCCTCGCCGTGCCCCCCGACCAGCTTCCCGAGCACGGGGAGCGTCACGAGGAAGGGCCTGGCCTGTCCATGGTCGTGAGCCTCTTGAATGCCACGCTCAACCAGTGCACCACGCAAAACAAGGTCTCGTCGGCGCTCGTGGGAAGCAATGCCGATCTGAAGGATCTGATCCGTTGGCATTCCGCCGGCCAGCCAGCGGATCGGCTCCCCGCGCTCATGACCGGATGGCGGGGACAGGTCTGCGGCCAGGTGCTTCTCGACGTCCTCTCGGGAAAGCGGTCCCTGCGCATCGTTGATCCCGAGGCCGAGGTCCCCGTGGCCCTGGACCCGATCGGGGGAGGGACCGCATGAGCCGTGTGATCAGCGTGTTCACGAACGCTTACGGCCCGCTCGGCGTGGTCGCTGCGGTCGAGAATGTGAGAGCGGCGGGCATCGATCACCTCGAACTCGCCCTCAGGGGCCACGATTTCGGCGGGCTCGTGATCCCCGAGTCCGCGGTGATCACCGAGAAGGCGACCGACGACGAGTCGGCCGCTTTTGTCCGGTTGCTCGGCGATCACGGCGTGAAGATCAGCGGCTGCAACGTCGGGGGCGCCGACATCCGGGCCGTCGAGGGGGTCGAGCTTACCGAACGCCGCATGAGCTTCGCCAAACGCTGGTTCGATGTCGCCGTGGTTGTGTCGGGCGCAGGGCATCCGACCACGCCCGATGAGCACGCGATCGTGGTTCGAAATCTCCAAAGGTTGGGCGAACACGCTGCGAGTCTCGGGATCACGATGGCACTCGAAACGCACAAGGGGCTGACCCAGAACGCCTCGGCGATGTTGACGCTGATGGAGGAGGTCTCTCACCGGAACGTCCGGCTCAACTTCGACACGGGCAACATCGCCTACTACAACGCGGGGATGAACCCGGCCGACGAGCTGGAACGGGTCGCCCACCTCGTGGCCAACGTTCATGTGAAGGACAATCGAGGCGGCTTCGAGGACTGGTTCTTCCCCGCGCCCGGCGAGGGAGGGTCTGTGGATTTCGTCCGAATCCGCGAGATCCTCGACCGTCACCATTACGCGGGGGCCTTCACGATCGAGATCGAAGGGATCGGCGGCGAACCCGAGCCGGGGTTGGAAGCCCGTCAGGAGCGCGTCCGCCGAGGGGTCGAGCATCTCAGGGCTTGCGGCTACCCGTGAGTGCGGACGCTCCAGGAGGGCCGCCTTTCGGCTGATAGGCGAGCCACAGAGACCGGAAGTAACGCAGGACCCGCTCCGGATCCGGGCTCTCGGGGATCTCGGCGAGGGTATAGCCCGAGTAGCCGAACGCCTGGAGTTTCGTGAAGAGCTCCTGCCAGGGGTAGGCTTCGTCCGTGAGGTCGCGGAGATGGACCTCGCGGATCTTGTCGGCCAATAGCGCGAAATTCTCGGCGATCGAGCCGTCCTTGACCTCTCCCGGGTTCGAGTTCCAGCACACATAGACGTTGGGGTGGTCGGCATACTTGATGATCCTGGCGAGGTTCGGGACCTCGCTCGTCACGGCCCCGTGGACCTCGACCCGGATCTCCACGCCGAAGTCCTCCGCATCCTCGCCGACCTCGCGCAAGGCGTCGCCGATGCGACGGAACGTGACCTCGGGGTCCTCCCCTTTGGGAACCCCGTTGGGGCGGACCTTCACGCCGGGCGAGCCGATATCGTGAGCGAGGCGGACGTAGGCTTTCGTCCCATCGATGTTCTTCCGGACCTCGGCGGGATTATCCGAATGATACTCGAAGGCGCTACCCAGGCCGGCCAGGTCGACGGGCGAGTCCTCGAACTTCTTGCGGACTTCGCGTCTCTGGTCCCCCGAGAGAGAAACTTCGACACCATGCCTGTGCGAGGTGCGGAGTTCGACTCCGAGGTATTTCAGGGCCTCAAGGCGCTTCAGGATCGTGTCGAGGTCCCAATCCTTGAGGATATTGTAGGTGATCGTTCCGAGCTGGAACTCGCCCATGGGCCTGGTCCTTGAAAGGAGAGGATCGCGGTAGGACGCCATGGATTCTCGCAAGCGGGCCCGCCCCCTGCCAGTGGAGCAGCAGCAGAAAGCTCAGACAACGGGCTTATCCCGGGCGAGGTCTGGACGATCCCGATCGGACCTTCTAAGATAGCCTTCTCATGGGAAGTGATTCCCAAACCCCTGACCGGGTAGCTCAGTCGGTAGAGCAACGGACTTTTATTCCCTGAATAGGAGCCTCTCGCGGGAAGAATCCAAACCGCGAAGAGTGGATGCCGCAGTTTGCTGGAACACCCTGAGAGCCTTCGCGACCACAACGCAGCCGGTAACGGCCAACGTGACGGTTCGAAAACGCGGAGGATTGGGCAATCAGCAGGCAAGGAACCAGCGGATCGCTGGCTCCAGCCTCAGAGACTCGACGCGGCACGCCTGAGATGGCGATGAGAGAGTCCAGACCAGCAACACCGTGGGCGGGTCGACGAGAACTCTCCCCCGGCAGGTCGGCGAAAGCCGATGCGGTAGGTTAATCCGTTGGTCGTGGGTTCGAGCCCCACCCCGGTCATTTTCTTCGGGCTACACGGCGGTTCCGAACAGATCGCGACGGGCGGACTCCCGGATGGCAACGACGGCCGGGTGGGTGATCCGCCGCTCGATGGAGATGGCGTAGAATCGCTCGGTGACGGTCGGCATCCTGCCGATCACCTGGACCTGATACTGGCGGCAGACCTCGGCCTCGACGACCGTCGGCGCCGGGAAGATTCCCGTCCCGGCCTGCCCGAACGATTTCATGAGGGCGCTGTCGGCGAACTCGCCCACGACCTGCGGGAAGATCGACTTGGCGTCGAACAGGCCCTCCAGCGATCGCCGCAAGGTGGTGTCGCTGGTGGGCAAGAGCATGGGCAGGCCGGTGAGCGACTGGGGGAACGCCCCGTGTAGTCGATTCTTCAGCGCCGAGGTGCCGAACATCGTCACTCCGCACTCGCCGAGCTGGTGGTTGTAGGCTCGGAATCGCGATCCGGGGCCGAGCGGGGCATCCGTGAGGACCACATCGAGCGCGTGCGTGGCGAGCTCCGAGACCAGGCTCGTCGCCGGCCCCTCGCTGCAGTGAATTTGAACCGGCTCGTTCATGTGGAGTGCCGGTTCGAGAAGCCGGTAGACCACGAGCTTGGGCAGGCTGTCGGACACCCCCACGGCCAGGCGTTGTTTCTGTCCCTCCCGACGACCAGCGAAGGTCTCTCGGAGTTCGCGGCCGAGCGTGAAGATCTCGTCGGCATAGCGGACCGCCATCTTTCCCGCGTCCGTGAGCGCGAGGTTCCGGCCCTGCTTGACGAAAAGCTTCGAGCCCGAAGCGCGTTCCAGCTCGCGAATCTGGGCGCTGATCGTCGGCTGCGAGAGGCCAAGCACCTCGCTCGCACGCGCAATCGTGCCTTCGTGGGCGACCGTCCAGAAGTAATAGAGATGATGGTAGTTGAGCCAATCCATAGAGTTTGCGATCCTGAGATTATTACGATGGATTTGTCGCGTCGTTTCGTATGGTAAAATGATTGTCGCTGTCAATAATGTGATGTGCAAGGTAGGCGGATTGCAGGTTCATCGCGGCGGGAGGGGATGGGGTGGAACCGGACTGGATCGAGATGCTGGATCGATGCTCCATGGCCTTGGGCGTCGAATTTGACGCCACTCTGGCCCGCCGCGCCCTGGCGAGCGTCCAGCCTGCGGACGCGTCTGGGGCCGACTTGCCGTGGTTCGAGGCGTTCTCCCGGGTCGGGAAAGAGCTTGGGCTCCGTGGAGACCACTTTTCGGGCACGGTGCGGGCGGCGGCGGCCCTGTCATCTCCGCAACGGCCCCTGATTGCGGCGATCCCGCGGACGGACGGCACGACCCGGTGGATCATCCTCAGCGGACGCTCGGGCCGGAAGGTTCGCGTGGGAGGAGGCTCGGGGCGGCTCGTGGACGCGGCGACGATCTCCCACACGCTCGGTGGGTCTTCGCCCAGGGCGAGCCTCGACTGGGCCATCGTGAGCCCGGTCCTGGGACGTGACGACCCGCACGATGCCCATTCCGGCCACGACCATGGGCCCGGGCCGATCTCGCGGTTGATCGCGATGATGCGCCCCGAGTCGGCCGACCTCCGCGCGATCGTCCTTTATGCGATGGGCGTGGGTGTCCTCTCGCTGGCCACCCCGCTCGCGGTGGAGTCGCTGGTCACGACCGTGGCCATGAACATGCTGGTCGGCCAGGTCGTGGTCCTCACCCTGGTCCTGCTTGTCTGCCTCGGTATGGCCGCGATCTTTCGCGCCTTGCAGGCTTATCTGGCCGAGGTTGTGCAGAGGCGGATCTTCCTGCGTGTGGCCTCTGTGCTCGCGAATCGCCTGCCGAGGATCCGGGTGGACGGGCTCGAAGGGCAATATGGTCCCGAACTTGTGAACAGGTTCTTCGAAGTGGTCACGATCCAGAAGGCGGCCGCACTCCTGCTGATCGAGGGCGTGGCGATCGTCCTGCAAACGGTGATCGGGCTTTCCGTGCTCGCGTTCTATCATCCCTTGTTGCTGGGATTCGACCTGGTGGTGGTCGCGGCCATGGTCTTCACGATCCTTCAGCTGGGCCGCGGCGCCGTGGCCACTAGCCTCAGTGAGTCCAGGGCCAAGTATGCGATGGTCGCGGGACTGGAGGAAATAGCCCGGGCCCCTCTGGCCTACAAGTTGAACGGGGGGCCCGAGTTCGCTCGCGACCGGATCGACGCGTTGGCCCGTCGCTACCTGACGAACCGGTGCGAGCACTACGCGATCGTGTTCCGCCAGGTGGTCTTCTCGCTCGGCTTTCAGGCGGCGTCCACGGCGGGGCTGCTTGGCCTGGGAGGGTGGCTTGTGATTACCGAACAGCTCACGCTGGGTCAGCTTGTTGCGGCGGAGCTGATCGTGGCCACGGTGGTCGGGGCGTTCGCCAAGTCGGGCAAGTTGTTCGAGACCTGGTACGACCTGATGGCGGCCGTGAACAAGATCGGCCACCTCTACGACCTGCCCGAGGAGCGTCACGACGGAGAGCATCACCCGGCGGTGTCGGCCCGGCTGGGCTTGCGGATTCGCGGGCTCACCTTCTCCTATGATGGCCATCGCGAGGTCCTCTCCAATCTGAACCTCGATGTGGCCCCCGGCGAGCACGTGGCCCTGTGCGGCCCCAGCGGGGTCGGAAAGAGCACGCTGGCCGACCTCATGTTCGGGCTCATTGCTCCTCAGCAGGGCCACATCGCGATCTCGGGCGTGAACCTCCGCGACCTCTCGCTCGAGGCCCTGAGGCATTCGATCGCGCTGGTCCGCGGGCTGGAAGTGGTGGAGGGCACCGTGATCGACAATGTCCGCATGGGCCGCTCGTCCATGACGCTCTCCCAGGTCCAGGACGCGTTGCGAGAGGCCGGCTTGCTCGAGGCCCTGGCCGCCTTGCCGCTGGGCCTCCATACGCGGCTCTCCCCCTCGGGAGCGCCGCTCTCGTCGGGGCAGAGCCGCAGGCTCATGCTGGCGAGGGCCCTGGCGGGTAATCCGCAGTTGCTCGTCCTGGATGAGGCGCTCGACGGGGTCGATCTGGTCCAGCACGGGCCGCTCATCCGGGCCCTGTTCGAACCGGCCGCCCATCGCACCGTGATCCTGATCACGCATCGGCCTGACCTCGTGGAGTTCTGCGACCGCAAATTCGTGCTTTCGGCTCCACAAGAATCTCACGGGACGACCATGGCGATGACCCACGGCTCGGCACCGAACGACACGGATCGGGGGATCCAATGGCCCACCTCTTGACCTCTTCGAATGGTCGCTCTTCGACCGCGGCCCGCTGGGAAGACACCAGTGCCCTGCCCTGCCTGCTCATGGCCGAACCGGCCCGTGCCTCGAGACGGGTCGCCAGGCTGCTGGGCCTCATGATGATCCTCATGCCCGTGGGGCTGGCGGTCCTCCCCTGGAGACAATCGGTCTCGGGAGTGGGGAAGGTGGCCGCGTATGCCCCTCTGGATCGTCGCACGGGCATCGAGGCGCCGATCTCGGGCCGGATCGCCGAATGGTATGTGGCCGAAGGGGCGGTCGTCCGCAAGGGGGACAAGGTCGCGAGGATCAGCGACAACGACACCCTGTACATGTCTGCGCTCGAGTCCCAGCGCGAGGCGATCGAGCAGAAACTGGCGACCGCCTCGGCCGAGGTGGGGCTTTACGATAGCGTGACCGAGCGATTTCTTGAGGTTCGCGAAATGTCCGTCAGGGCGGCGGAAGCCTCGCTCGAATCCGCACGTCAAAAAGTGGCCGCCGAGGAGCAGGAAAAGGCTGGCGCCCAGGCGACTTCCGAGGCCGATCGCCTCCAGGCCGATCGCATTTCCCGACTGATTACCGGGGGATTGGCGTCAAGACGGGACTGGGAACAAGCCGAACAAAAGTCACGAGAGTCTTCGGCAAAGTTCCTCAAAGCCCAGGCAAGCCTCAAGTCGGCGATGAGCGATAGCCTCGCCAAGGAAGCTTACCTTGCTGAGATCAAGTCGAAGACTCAGGCCGACATCGAGAAATGTCGTGCGGAGTCGCAGAAATGTCAGGGCAAGGTCGCCGAGTACAACAAGGAGCTGCAGGACACGGCCATCAAGATCCGTCGTCAAGGAACGCAGAGCGTGACGGCCCCCCGCGACGGGACCATCCTGCGTTTGCTCGTCAACCAGGGGACGGAACAGGTCAAGGAGGGAGACGCAATCGCGATCCTCGTGCCCGATACGACCGAAATGGCCGTCGAGCTGCTTGTCGACGGGAACGATGCCCCGTTGATCCACGTGGGCGATCCCGCCCGGCTGCAGTTCGAGGGTTGGCCTGCCGTGCAGTTCGCGGGCTGGCCCTCGGTGGCGGTCGGGACGTTCGGCGGACGGGTGGCCCTCGTGGACGCCTCGGACGACGGGAAAGGGAAGTTCCGGATCATGATCCGTCCTGAGCCGGGCAAGCCCTGGCCGTCCGGCCGTTATCTCCGCCAGGGGGTTCGTGCCAAGGGATGGGTTCTCCTGGGCGAGGTTCGCCTCGGCTATGAACTCTGGCGACGCGTCAACGGATTCCCCCAGTCGGTTGGTGAGTCCGAGCCCAAGGGGGGCGATGACGGTGGCAAGGAAAAGGTCAAGGTAAAAAGGCCCAAAGAATGAAACGTTTCGGGCAAGGATGCCTGATGATTCTGGTGGGAGTCTTTCGGATCTCGCCCTGTGCCCAGGGCCAGGACCTGCTCCCGCCCCCTCCCCCTCGGAGCGACCTCCCCTTTTCGCTGGAGAGGGACCGCCTGCCGGGTCCACCTCGCGTGATGGGCGAGCTTCCCCAGGGCCTGACCCAGCCGCCGTCAACCTTGCCCGGTCGCACGAACAATGAGCCTCCACGCGCCATGGGCGATGCCCCGGACGCCCCGCAGTCGGGCGGTCGCGGTGTCCCCGGGCCGATGGGGCTGATCCCCTTCCCTGGATTCCCGCAGTCCGGGCCGATGCTCGACCCGAGCCGCATGAACTCGCCCATCCCGTTCGCCTTCCCGGGGCTGGCCCGGCCCGGTCAGGGGGCTCGCCCGGGCGAGCTTCCCAGCCCACTGGACGAGACCTTCCCCACCTCGCCCGACGCCTCGCCGGTGCCCCGCCCGGTTGGCGTCCCGCTTGGGCTGGAGGAGGTCCTCTACGGGGCGGAGCGAAGTGAGCCTCGCTACCTCTCGACCCAGCTCGACCGCGCCGTCACGAGCGGAGACCTGATCTCGGCCCAGGGTGCCTTCGACCTGAACGTGAACGCCGACACGCGGAACTACCCGTTGGGCTACTACACACGCTCGGTCCACGACGTGTTCCTGGAGCAGCCGCTCCAGACTGCGGGGGCCAAGGTCTTCGCCGGTTACCGCAACGGCTATGGTCGCTACCCCACCTACTATCAATACCTCCAGACCCGCGGTGGAGGGGCGTTCGTCGCCGGGCTCGAGCTTCCTCTCATGAAGAACCGGGCGATCGACGCCAAGCGGGCCAAGCTTCGCCAGGCCGAGATCGAACGGAGGAAGGCCGAGCCGACGATCCTGAAGGCCCGCGTCGAGCTCTTCAAGAACGCGTCCAAGACCTACTGGCTCTGGGTGGCCGCCGGACAGACGAAGTATCTTTACGAGGAACTGGCCAAACTTGCGCAGACCCGCGCCGAAGGGCTCGGGCGGCAGATCGAGGCGGGAATCGGTCGCCCGATTGACCAGGCGGACTTCCGCCGAGTGGTGCTCTTCCGCCAGCAACAGGCGATCGTGGCGGAGCGGAATTTCCAGCAGGCCACGATCGAGCTGGCCCTGTATCTCCGCGATCCCTCCGGCTTCCCGATCCTGGCCGAAGCCCCACGCGTGCCGGTCGAGTTCCCCGCAGCCATCGCGCCGGAGCGTTCGACGCTGGATGATGATGTGGAGGTGGCGCTGCGTTTGCGCCCCGAGATCTATTCGCTCAGGCTGCTGGCCGCCAAGACCGAGGTCGAGAGAGCTTTTGCCGAGAATCAACTCCTCCCTCAGCTGAACTTCTACCTCTACACCGAGTCCAACATCGGCCCGAGGGCCGTGGACCTGGGCAAGGATTTCCGGCCCTTGATCGCGGAAACCTCGCTCCTTTTTGATGTTCCGCTCCAACGCCGGTTCGCCAAGGGTCGGATCGTGGCGGCCGATGCCACGCTTCGCCAGATCGGGGAGCAGGCCCGGTTCCTCAAGGATCGCATCCGCGCCGACGTGCAGGATGCGCATTCCGGTGCCGTGGCCTCCCAGGAGATCCTGGCCGTCTATCGCGAGTCGGAGGCCCTGGCCGTCCGCCTCGAAAAAGCCGAGGCGGTCCTGCTCCGTGAGGGGGCGAGCAACATCCTCCTGGTCAACGCCCGCGAGCAGGCAAGCTATGATGCCCGCGTGGCTCGCGTCGCGGCCGAGGCCAAGCTCCTCTCCTCCCTGGTGGACTTTCGCGCGGCCCTGGGCCTGGATGCGATCCCCACCAAGTAGCCCCCGTTCGTCTCCGCCTTCACGCCCTCCTCCCCCCCTGGGTTCGTCTCCGCACGGAGGCCCCAGATCAGCCTGAAATTGGCTTCGTTTTGGGTTCGTTATGGGTTCGTTTTCACCGATTCTGCCCGAAGTGAACCCTCCCCTCTTTGCCGGTCGCGACACCTAAGCTTTTATCCCACTACGATCTCCGCCAGATGTGCCCGCGCAGGCCTGGGGGCCGAATTGGGTTCGTTGTGCAAATTCACGTTTTCGCGCAGGGCGGGATCCCTGGCCGTCGGGCCTTGCCCGTTCTTAAGGTTCCGATTGTCAATGAGCTGGGATGTTGGCCGGACGCCTCACGCTTCTTGATAATATCGCGTTGTCCCCGGTCTCCGATCCCCGATCCCTCCCTGTCTCGATCTGATCGCCGTCTGGTCTCCTCACGGCGAGGTCTTTCGGGCGGGCTTCCGTTTGAGTGACGGCTTCTTTGCCGGTTCCGCGGTCACCCTCGCGAGCAGATCGGCGAGGCGGCGGGCGGCGTTCGTGGTGCCCTGGGCCAGTTCCCCCATCTCGGCGAAACTGAGCTGGGGGTCGGGGAACGGCAACCGGCCGGCCGCGTCCTCGGCCGTCGTCTTGAGGGTGTAGAGCTTGTTTTCCAGGCGGATCCGGATCCCGCACTTCTTCAGGAGTTCGAGCTCCCGGTAAAAGGTCCGGAGCCCGATCGAGAGCGTTTCGAGCAGGGAATCGCGGCCGAGGGGCATCTTCGACAGGGTCGCGATCATGCGGTACAGGCGCGCAGCACGAACCAGGGTGATGTGACCCGAGGGACGGCGACGCCCCTTGTTCCCGCTCTTCATCAATTCGCTCCCTCGCCCCTCCGGTCCTCCTGACCACGAATTCCTGGCGTCCATTGTGGATTATGGATGATTGCTTGGTGGTATGTGAAGGTCCGATCGCGCGGATTTTGCGGATTGATTCAAGGGTTCCGTTTGTTCGGGTCGATAGACAGGGAAGCGTGAGCCATGATCCGTCTCTCTTTGCCAGGAAGATTCCCTGGCCGGGGGGTGGATCCACGGGCCGAGGGGGGTTGCGATCCGGATCCGGATGGCGGTCGCCCGAGGCGGCACGCTCCCGCGAGAAATCTCCGCGCCCTGGGAGTCTGGTCCATGTCGACGCGTCGTCCTCAATCGCGGGCCATCCGGCCCCTGACCGAAAGCCTGGAATCCCGTCAGCTTCTGACCTCGACGGGCCTTGGAGGTCAGTCGGTCTCGGGCGTGGATGCCGACGGCGATCGTTGGATCCTCAAGCTGCAAGGCCCCGGCGACATTCGCGTGACGAAGCAGCCCGACGCCGCGGGGGACGCGACCGAACTCGGCGACCGCAGCCTGATCGACGCGATCACGGTAGCCGGTGCCGACCCGCTCACCACGAGGCTCGTCGGCCAGGTCCGTCGGGTCCAGGGGGGTGACGGCAAGGTCTTCTTCTCGTCGCTGACCGAGCTCGGAGGATCCTCGCCGAATGGCTCGGCCTCGATCGGCATCAATGCGATCGACATGCCCGATTTCTGGCTTGGGCAGACGTCCACGGCGGTCGGCGCGGCCGACCCGTCGATCGAAATCCCCGACGGTGTGATCACGCTCCGATTCGGTGGCGTGGACACCACTTTTACGCCCACGGGCGGGACCCCCCTGAACCAGAACAATCAGAGCGATGCATTCGCCGTGAATCTCGGTCTGCCCTCGACCCAGGGCACGTCGATCATCATCAACCAGTCGATCACGAGCGCCCAGGCCAGCACCACCACGGGGGGGACGGCCACCCAGGATGGAGTGACCTTCCGCGTGGTCGGTCGCCTGAATCAGTTCCAGGCTGACCAGATCGTCGGCAACACGCAGTTCCCCAGCACCGGATTCCAGGGCGGAGGGGGCACCTTGGTCGTGTCGCAGGCCGACCCCGCGTCGGCGATCACCGGACAGATTGGCTTCTTCCGCGTGGGCGGGAACGCCACGAATCTGGGCGTGCAGGTCAGCGGCACGAATGCCCTGATCAGCAACTTCTACATCGGCGGAGAGACCAACAACGTGACGATGCTCGCCCCCCTCGGCTCGCGATCGGTGAGCTTCGGCAAGGGCATGGACACGGTCAACCTCTTCACCGCCTCGATCGACACACTCCAGGCTAACCGAGGCGCGTTGAACTCCAACGTGTTCGTGGACCGGACGATCGGCCGGATGACGGTCGGCGGCGACGTGGTGAAC
>JANOBY010000719.1:0-7722 GCA_031411935.1 Planctomycetales bacterium
GCGGGTCCAGGGCACGCCGCAATACATGGCCCCCGAGCAGGCCCGAAACAAGGTGGTCAACGAGAAAACGGACATCTTCAACCTGGGCGCAACCATGTACCGGATGTTCACAGGCCATTATGCCAATCCGTCGGGGATCCCCGGCGAGGATGGCGGTGCACTGGGCCATCGCGGCAAGCTCAAGCCGCCCATCAAGCTCGACCCCCAGATTCCCGGCACGCTCAATGAGACCATCATGGCCTGCCTCCAGCCGACCCCCGAAGCCAGGCCGGCCGGGGTCTTCGAGGTCGAGCATCAGCTCAAGGCCGTAGCGAAATACATGGGTGTGGACCCCGGCGAGATTACCGGGATCGAAGACGAGGACGAGGAGGAGTGGGACAACTAGTCAGGATCAGGCGAGGGATCAAGCTCAGCCCTCGTCTTGAAAGGCACTCTGCCCGTGTCGATCTCGCGTGGCACTCGCTCACATCCAACTGGATCGATCTTCCGAACGCGAGCGGGGCGAAACTTTATGCTGTCCTGGGGTCTTTGGGGGCTAGCAACCAGTGTTTTGCTTCTCCTGACATGGGCATACCTGGGTCAGATCCGTCGAGAGAGACGTGCCCTGGAGGATCTCGCGAAGGGACTGGAGTCCGTCGCGGTGAGCCGGCCCATGCGCCCAATTCGATCAAGTGCTGGGGGACAGGTAGGGGAACTGGCCGACACTTTCAATCGCCTAGCTCCCCAGATTGAGGCCCGGCTCTCCACACTCGAGGGCGACCACCAACTCATGGGTGCCGTGCTGGGGGGGATGACCGAAGGGGTGATCGCAGTGGACGCCCGACGTCGACTCCTCTTTGCTAACCGGGCGGCGGAGAGGCTATTTGCCCTGGGCCCCAATCCGGTCGGCCGCCTCGTCGCCGAGTTGATCCGAAGCCCCAAGGTTCAGGAAGCCGTTGACGCCACGCTGGCCAATCCCTCGGCCTATCGTGTGGAAATCGATCTCGCGAGCATGGACACGCGACAACTCGGCGGTGCTCGATCGCTGGCCGTTCAGGGAACTCCCCTGCCGGGGTCTCCCCCACCGGGGGCGGTTCTCGTCTTCCACGACGTGACGGACCTTCGCCGCCTGGAAAGGATGAGGCAGGATTTCGTCGCCAATGCCTCGCACGAGTTGAAGACACCGCTTGCCGCTATCAAGGCCTATACGGAGACCCTCATCGATGGGGCTCTCCACGACGACGAGGTGAACGTCCGGTTTCTCGAGCAAATCGACGAACAGGCCGATCGGCTGAACCGTCTAATCCAAGATCTCTTGAGCCTCGCGAGGGTCGAATCCGGACAGGACGCCTTCAAGCACGATCCTGTACGTCTAGCCCCTATCCTACGCAAAATCGTTGCATCGCACGAGTCTCGCGCCCATGCTGGCGGCCTCGCCTACTCGAAGGAAGAAATCGAAGGTGATCCGTGGGTACGTGCGGACGATGAGGCCTTGAGGCAAATTCTGGACAACCTGATCGACAATGCAATCAAATATACTCCCGAGGGTGGTAAGGTCCTCATCGCGTGCCGGTCCGTCCTCGAACGGGTAGTAATCACTGTGACCGACACCGGGATCGGCATCCCCAGAGACGACCTACCTAGGGTTTTTGAGCGTTTCTACCGTGTCGATAAGGCGCGAAGTCGCGATCTCGGCGGTACAGGTCTGGGCCTCTCTATTGTCAAGCACCTGGTACAATCCCTCGGCGGCCAGGTGGCGGTCGAGAGTCGTCCAGGACATGGGACAACCTTTCGGGTGGCCTTGCCGTTGATCTCCGAAGACATCCAGAATCGATAGAACTCCCCTGCTTTCAGACTAGTCCGTGGCAAATTCCGAACGTTTGATTGCGTCTTTCACAAATCCTTCATCAGTCTTTGCTATTCTCAGTGACTTATCCTCGGCAACCGGGTCATGCATTTCCACGGATTCAGACCTTACCTCCCTCGTCCCCTCAGGGTAGACCGAGATATTCTCATGAGATTTTCGACGCGTTTCACGGCGATCAGCGCCCTTGCCGTTATGACCGCCCTCTCGGGGTGCGGTGGAGGAAGTTCCACCGAGGAACCTCAGCCAGTCGTTGTCGATGGATCATCGACGGTCTTTCCGATCAGCCTTGCCGCCGCCGAGGAGTATTTGAAGGAGAAGCCTGATGTCCAGGTGATTGTCCACAAGCACGGGACGGGTGGCGGATTCGGCAAGTATGCCGCGGGCGAGGCCGACATCGTGAACGCGTCTCGTCCGGCCAAGCCCGACGAGGAGAAGAAGGCCCTCGAGGCCAATCTTCCCTGGACGCGGTTCCTGGTGGGCTACGACGGGATCACGGTCGTTGTGAATCCGAAGAATGACTTTGTGAAGAGCCTGACTGTCGAGCAACTGAAGAGGCTCTTCGAGCCTGACAGCAAGGTCACGACCTGGAAGGACCTCGATCCGAGCTGGCCGGAACGAAAGATTGTCTTGTTCAGTCCGGATAAGGACTCGGGCACCTTCGACTTCTTCACCGAAGAAATCGTGGGTAAGTCCAAGGCCCAGCGTAAGGATGTTCAGCCGAACTCCGACGACAATGTCCTGGTCACCGGCGTGTCGGGAGACCCCGACGCCCTGGCCTATTTCGGATACTCGTACTTCGCAGCAAATTCCTCGAAGCTCCGATCGATCCCAATCCAGGCCTCGGCTGACAGTACACCGGTCTCCGCGAGCCCGGAAACGATTCTGAATAAGACCTACAAACCCCTTGCACGCCCGCTCTTCATTTACGTGAAGAATGCCGCCATGAACCGGCCGGAAGCCGCTGGGTTTGTTAACTACTACCTCTCTACGGTTGAGAAGCATGCCCAGGCCGGTGGATACGTCCCCCCGACCGACACGGATAAGGCGGAGAACAAGAAAGTCCTCGATGGTATCTTAACCGCACCGGCTCAGGGTGCCTCCGGAGGTTGATCACCACCCTCGGCCCTTTCGGCCCTCCAGGACACCTCAATCTTGACGACCTCGCCACAAGACCTGGAAACCTCTGCCAAACTCTGGGCCGGGCCTTCGCGGTTCCGCTACCTTCAAGAGGTGAGCGTACACGCATTCCTTCTGGCATGCGCACTCGTGACCGTTCTGACCACTCTAGGGATTGTGCTTGTCCTGGGCGTCGAGACGATTCGCTTCTTCTCGATCACAGGGATTAGTCCCTGGGCCTTCCTCTCGGGAACGGAACTCGACCCCGACAACTCTCCGCCAGAATTCGGGATCTTGCCTCTGATCTGGGGGACCGTCGTGATCGCCGCCGGATCTTCGGTGATTGCCCTTCCGATCGGTTTGCTTAGCGCGATTTACCTGAGCGAGTACGCCCCCCAACGTGTACGCGCCTTCCTGAAGCCGGCCCTGGAGTTGCTGGCTGGTGTGCCCACGATTGTCTATGGTTATCTGGCCCTCATGCTGATTACTCCCGTCCTTCAGGCCGTCCTCGAGCCCACCTTCAAGGTGCAGTCCTATAACATTCTGAGCGCCTGCATCGTCGTAGGGATTATGATCATTCCCATGGTCTCCTCGCTCAGCGAAGATGTCCTCTCCGCGGTCCCGCGAAGCCTTCGGGAGGCGGCCTACGGGCTTGGGGCGACGAAGTTTGAGGTCTCGACCAGGATCGTCCTCCCTGCGGGGCTGTCGGGCGTGATGGCCGCCTTCATCCTCGCCGTGAGTCGGGCCGTCGGCGAGACCATGGCTGTGGTCCTTGCCGCCGGCACGAGCCGCAAGTTGACCTTCAACCCCCTGGAATCGCTCCAGACGATGACCGCCTACATCGTGGGGGTGACGAGCGGAGAGGCCTCGGCGGGATCGCCGGAATCGCTTTCCCTCTTCGCCGTGGGTACCACACTCTTCCTCATCACTCTGGTGCTCAACATCCTATCGAACTTCATCCTGAAGCGATTTCGGGAGAGTTATCAATGAACTCTTCCGAGAACTTCGCGCCGCGACTTCAATCAAGGCGGATCTCAGGAATCGTTTTCGGCGCTGCGTGCTTTCTCGCGACCCTCACCGGCGTCTTCTTCCTCTTAATTCTTCTCGGCTCGGTCATCGTGGCTGCGACCAGCCGCTACACGGCGGACGGAAGCCCGAAACCCTCGATCTCGATCTCCCAGTTGCCGGGTGAAGTCTCTCGCCTCACCACCAAGTTCTCGTCGAGCCAGGCACCTAGGGCGGGATTCAAGGCGGGAATCGTCGGAAGCCTGTGGCTCCTGGTCCTCGTCCTCCTCTTGGCCATCCCCGTGGGAGTGGGTGCCGCCGTCTACCTCGAAGAATTCGCTTCCCCGGGCCGAATTCGCGACCTGATTCAACTGAATATCTCCAACCTCGCGGGCGTTCCTTCCATTGTCTACGGGCTTCTTGGACTCTCGCTCTTCGTTCGAGCTTTCGGCTTTAAATCGATCGGGCTGGGCGAGACACTTTGGGCTGGCGGGTTGACTCTGAGTCTGCTGGTCCTGCCCGTCGTGGTGATCGCTACCAGGGAAGCACTACGCTCGGTCCCTCCATCGCTTCGACAAGCCGCGCTGGCCTTGGGCGCCACCAAGTGGCAGGTCGTACGCGATCATGTGCTGCCCTCCGCGGTGCCCGGGGTCCTTACCGGGACGATCCTGGCGGTCAGCCGAGCGATCGGCGAGACCGCGCCCCTGCTCATGGTCGGGGCAGCCGGTGCGATCTTTCGCCTGCCAAAGGGCCCGTCGAGCCTCTACACTGCCCTTCCCGTCGAGATCTACAATTACGCGAAGCTCCCCAATCAGTCCTTTCGTAGCATCGCGGCGGGCGGCATTCTCATCCTGCTAGCAATGTTGTTGACGATGAACTCCGTGGCCATCGTGATCCGAAATCGTTATCGAGTCCCCTCGCGATGAGTTCCCAATCGACCACTCCACCGACCTCGCTTACCTCACCCAAGGCTCCGGCCATACCTCCTGAAGGTGTCGCGGGAGGTACCCCGGTCGTCGGCTTGGCCTCCGAGGCAGTGAACGACCCGGTCCTCACGACCAAGAATCTTTCTGTCTGGTACGGCACGTCCCTGGCGCTGAAAGAGATCTCGATCGACATCCCGAAGCATGAGATCACCGCGCTCATCGGCCCCTCAGGTTGCGGCAAGAGCACACTCCTTCGCTGCTTCAACCGCATGAATGACCTGATCCCGGGCGCGAGGATGGAAGGCACGATCCGCTTCGAGGATACCAACCTGACCGACCCGACGCTCGACCCGGTTGCCCTTCGTCGTCGCATCGGGATGGTCTTCCAGAAGCCCAATCCCTTCCCCAAGAGCATCTACCAGAACGTGGCGTGGGGTGCTCGAATCAACGGATACAAGGGTGACATGGATGAACTGGTCGAACGTTCGCTCAGGCGTGCTGCGCTCTGGGATGAGGTCAAGAACAAGCTAAATCGTCCGGGACTCGATCTCTCCGGCGGACAGCAACAGAGGCTTTGCATCGCGAGGACCTTGGCGGTCGAGCCCGAGGTGATCCTGATGGACGAGCCGTGTTCCGCGCTCGACCCGATCTCCACAGCCAAGGTTGAGGATCTCATGGACGAGCTGAAGCAGGACTACACGATTGTGATCGTGACCCACAACATGCAGCAGGCCCGCCGCACAAGCGACATGACCGCTTGCCTCATGCTCGACGAAGCCGCAGGTCTGGGTGGACAGCGAATTGGCGTGATCGCCGAGTTTAGCCCCACCGAGAGGCTGTTCACTAACCCGAGGGACTCGCGGACCGAAGCCTACATCACGGGCCGAATCGGTTAAACTCTGACATTGCATTCTTCAAATCTTCATCGGACGTTCACGGAGCCATGCTACGGTACCCTCCTGAGTTTCCCATCTCGCCCCGACCACAACGACCCGGATCCCCATGGCCAAGTCCAAGATCCTGATCATCGAAGACGAACGTGCATTGGTCGAGCCCCTGGCCTACAGCCTCTCTCGCGAGGGGTATGAGGTGATGACCGCCTACGACGGCCAAGACGGACTAAGACAGGCGCAGATCAAGCTTCCCGACCTTATCGTCCTTGACCTCATGCTGCCGGTAAAGCCTGGGCTCGACGTGTGCAAGGAGCTCCGTGCTGGCACCCAGACAAGGGAAATCCCGATCATCATGGTGACGGCCAAGGCCGAGGAATCTGACGAACTCGTCGGCTTCGCCTTGGGCGCGGACGACTACGTGGCCAAGCCTTACCGTCAGAAGGTTCTGATCGAACGCATCAAGAAGGAACTACGTCGAAGGGCGGCACGCGACGAATCGCCCTCGGAATCCGTCATCGAGTGCCAGGGCGTGACGATCGATCGGCACCGTCACAGAGCTCTTGTCGGGGGTGAGGAGCTAATTCTCACCCCCACCGAGTTTCGCCTCCTTGAATCCATGCTCAGACAGTCGGGCCGGGCCTTCACTCGTCACGAATTGATGGATGCCGCGATCGGCGAGGACGCGGTCGTTCTTGAACGCACCATCGACGTTCACATCAAGAGTCTCCGAAAGAAAATGGGAGAGTCGGCGGATCTCATCGAAACGGTGCGCGGCGTCGGATACCGCTTTCGAGAGGAACGGGCTTTGTCCTTGTGAAATCCTCGACAGGAGTATGCCCACAAGGCTCTACATTCCCTCTCGGTCGTAGCTCGGCCCGAACGACGGGGATGGTCCGGGGAGCGTCGATCCCCAACCGAACTTGTCCGCTCTCGAGCCGCACGACCGTAACGCAGATCTCGTCTCCGATGTACAGCTTCTCCATGAGCTTTCGTGTGAGCACCAGCATGGCCGTTCTTCCTCCTCGAAGGGACCCCGGATCGGGATTTTAGGGGTGTTCCGAGTGCCGAGCTTTTCCAGTCGGCAGCCCCAGATGTCTCCCCAAGCCTAGGTCGCATTCGTCGCCTTCTGAAGCGGCCCGCGTGGCGAAATTCGTCTTCAGCCTGATTTGCGTAAGAAAACAGAACTCCCCTGGCTGCGAGAAGCCAACGAATACATCAGGGTGCGTGTCTTCAACCCGAGGAATCGACCCGGAGTGCGCACCAGATTCCGCAGGGGTGATACTGAGCATCCGACGGCCTTACCTCCATCCGTTCCCATTCGTCCTGGGTCCAGACCAGGATTGTCGCCGGAAAACCGTTGATCCTCCAGTAGCTCGCATTCCGCGCGGATTTGGGATGCGGATACGGGATCGTGTACATCGCGGTGGTCCCGTCTAAGGGCGGAACATGGTGCGTGAAAATCATCCCATCACCCGGATGGATTGTTCTCGATCCAATGAACCGAGCCACATCGCCCGATCCCTTCAGACGCATCGAATCCTCGCGAATAGAGTCCGGTCGACCTTCAAACAAGGACTGTCTTTTCCTAAATCTCGACCACACAATGTCAACTATTCAGCCTAAATATCGGATTATGCCTAAAACTAAACAACATTCTAAAGCGCCTAATTGTTTGCAGTCAATCCAGATGGAGGGGGGCAAGGTGTCAAATACTCCATTTATAGCGATTCTTTGCATGAGTCTTGAGATCTAGCACGAACGAGGATTATTCTAGGAACGATGGGGCATGCCGAGAAACTGAACCACCGACCGGCTTGAAGCCGGTGGGTTCGGCAGTCGGCTCCAAGCCCGACTGAGGCTGACCTGGATCACTCTTCGTCGACCTTGAAGTCCCCGTCCTCCTTCGTCACGTCCTGGGTCCGGATATACTCCATGA
>JANOBY010000720.1:0-8536 GCA_031411935.1 Planctomycetales bacterium
GGGCCCTGGCCACCCCCACGTCCACCCCGGCCTTCGCGGATTCGGCCTTCTTGCTCAGGAGGTCGGCCTGCGCGGTGAGGATCGAGGCGGCGGCGGCCTCGCGCGCCGCGGTGCTCGACCTGAGCTGGTTGGTCGATTCCAAAAGGATCTGCGGGGCCACGACCGACCGCTCCACCTCGGCCTTCAGCCGCTTGACCTCGGTCTCCCAGCGTTCGACCTCGGCCTGGAACTTGGCGAGGATGGATTTCGCCTCGGCCAGCCTCGCCGTGGCGGCCTCGACGTCGGCCGTGGCGACCTCCTGCAGCTTCAGGGCACGCTCGATCATCTCCTTCGCCACGACCACCTCGGCCTGCTTCGTCCGGTGCTGCTCGACCAGCTCGGGCATGAAGAGGGTGGCGAGCACCTGGTCCTTCTTCACACGGTCGCCGATGTCCACGTTCCACTTCTGGATGTACGACGGCAGCTTCGCATAGATCGCCGTGTGCTCATACGCCTGCACGAAGCTCGGCTGGCCGACCTCGCGCACGAGGGTGCGTTCGGCGGGCCGGACCAGCTGGACGCTCGGCGGGTCGAACACGCTCGGGGCCGCGGGCGCCTTCTCGCCGCCGCATCCGGCCGGGAGGACCGCCGAAAGGCCCAGGATCGAGGCCACCAGGGGCCGAGTCACGCGACGCATCAGCGATCTCCGGGGGCGCGGGGCGGTTGGGGGGCGGACGCGGGAGCGGGCGGAGCGGGCCTGGACTCCCCATCGTAGGGATAAGGCGGCAGTTCGCGATCCTCGTTCGGCCCCACGTCGTCGGCGTCGCCGTGCCTGGCGTCGAGGTCGAACACGTGGGGGTCGTAGTGGGCGCTCTCGCGGTCGTCGGGATAGATCGACGGCGACCGCGCCACGCTCTTGCCGATCAGCAACGAGAAGATCGACGGGACGATCAGCAGCGTGGCGAACGTGGACATGAGCAGACCGCCGATCACCGCCCGGCCCAGGGGGGCCTGCATCTCGCTGCCGCGTTCCAGGGCCAGGGCCATGGGCACCATGCCCATGGTCATCGCGCACGCCGTCATGAGGATCGGCCGCAGGCGGTCGCTCGCGCCGAACACGGCGGCCTCCGTCGCGGTGTTCCCGTCCTTCCAGTGGTCCGCCATGAACGTGACGAGCATGACCGAGTTCGACACCGACACGCCCAGGCACATGATCGAGCCCATGAACGACTCGATATTCAACGTCGTGCCCGTGAGATACAGCATCGTCGCGATCCCCGAGAACACGCCCGGCACCGCGCCGATGGAGATCAACGCCAGCCGAGGCGACTGGAAATATCCCGTGAGGAGCACGAGGATCACGAACACGGCCACGCCCATCCCTACGGCCAGCGCGAAGAACATCTCGTTCATCTGCGGGAGCTGCCCCATCGGCAACACGCGCACGCCTCGCGGGGGCTTGCCCGCGTCATCGATCGCCCTGGCCACGTGCTTGGAGGCCCGACCGAGGTCCTCGCCCACGATGTTCGCGGTGAGCGTGAGGTAGCGCTGCGACATCGAGCGGTCGTACTCGCCCGGCGCGGTCCCCTCGCGCACCGTGGCCACGTCGCGCACCATCAGGTTCAAGAGCTTGTTCACCGGCTCGATGGGGAGGGTCTCCACGTCGGCGGCCTGCGTCATCTGCGTGGTGGGCAGGAGGACCTCGACCAGGTAGTCGAACCCCGTTTTTGAGTCGATCCAGTAGTTCACCGACACGAAACGCGTGGACGACGTGCCGGGGACCACGGCCTTGCCTACGTCCTCCACGGTCACGCCGCTGAGGCCCGCCTTCTCGCGATCGACGGCCACCTCCACCGTCGGATAGTCGAGCGTCTGGGCGAAGGCCACGTCACGCAGCGAGGGGATTTTTTTGAGGTTCCCCGCGATCTTCTGCGCGTGCTGGCGGACGAGATTCAGGTCGGTGCCGATCACGCGGACGGAGATCGGCGTGGACGACCCGAAGCTCATCACGTCGGTCACGATGTCGCCGGGCTCGAACCCGAAGGTCGAGAGCTTCGCCTGGCGATTCGCCTCAGTCTTGCTCAGCCCGCCCTTCTCCAGTCGTTCCACAAGCCACGGCAGGACGCGATCGGGCAGAATCTTGCGGAGGCGTTCGCGGAACTCCCCGAGCTTGATCCCGCTCCCCTCACGCAGGGCCACGCGGAGCTGCCCGTCGTCGGGGCCTCGCATGAAGAGGAGCATGTTGTCGATGCCGAAGTTCGGCGCGACCTGGCCGACGAAGCCCATGGTGATGTCGATATTCTCGCTCTTCGCCTCGCGCTCGATCTCGCCCAGGCACTTCACCGCCATCTCGCGGGTCAGCTCGAAGTTCGACCCCGGAGGCGGCCGGAACCGGAGGACGAACTCGCCCGAATCGACCTGCGGGAACAGCTCGGTGCCGAGCCTCCCGCCGACCTGCCAGAGCACCAGCCCGCAGGCGACGATGTAGGCCGGGACGACCGCCCATCGCCAGCGGACCAGGTGGCCCAGCAGCCCTCGGAACGCGTTCTGGATCCTGTCGAACAGCCCCTTGGATTCCTCGGTCTCGCCCGAATGCTTGAGCAGGTACACGCACATGATCGGCACGAACGTGCTGGAGAGCAGGTACGACGAGATCATCGCGAACCCGACCGCCAGCGTGAGCGGCATGAACAGCGACCGCAACGGGTCGCTCATGATGAACGCCGGGATGAACACCGAGAGGATGCACAACAGCGCGAGCAACCGGGGCACGGCCGTGATGTTGTTGCCGTGCAGGACGGCTGTCGCGACCCTGGGCGTGCGCCTCATCTGGGCGTGGACGTTCTCGACCTCCACCGTGGCCTCGTCCACCAGGATTCCGATCGCCAGCGCCAGCCCTCCCAGCGACATGATGTTGATCGTGTTGCCCGTGAGCCAGAGGCCGAACAGCGACCCGAGGAGCGCGAGCGGGATGTTCGCCACGACCACGACCACGCTCCGCAGGTCGCGCAGGAAGAGCATGATCATGAGGCCGGTGAGCGTGGCGCCGATGAGCCCCTCGGTCGCCACGCTCTTCACGGCGGCGACCACGGTGGGGGACTCGTCGAACTCGAAGTTCACGGTCACGTCCTTCGGCACGACCTCGCGGAAGAGCTCCATCGACTTGCGGACGTCGGCCACCACGTTCAGCGTGGACGCCGTGTCCTTCTTGATGATCGGCAGATAAACCGACTTCTTGCCGTTCACCAGGGCATAGCCGTAGGTGATGTCGGTGTCGTCCTCCACGGTCGCCACGTCGCGCAGATAGACGTTCTCGCCGAGCTTCAGGGGGATCTTGCCGATGTCCTGGATGTCGCGCACCGTGGCGTTGGTGGGCGCCATCGGCATGGAGTCCTTGATGTAGAGGTTGCCCGCGGGGACCACGGCGTTGCCCTCCGCCAGGGCCTTGACCACGTCCTGCGGGTTCAGGTTGTAGTCGCGGAGCTTGTCCGGATTGACCTTCACGAGGATCGACCGCATGTTCGGGCCGAAGGGGGAGATGGCCACCGTCCCGGGAACATATTTTTGCACGAGGGGTCGTATAATATTTTGCGCAAGGTCCCCCATGCGGCCCAGCGACGTGACCTTGCTCTCCATCACGAGGTAGCCCACGGGCACGCTGCCGGCGTCCATGCGCATGATCATGGGGGGCAATGTCCCCTTGGGCATCCACGACATGGCGCGGTCGGACATGGCGACCACCTGCGCCATGGCCTGCCCCATGTCGGTGCCGGGGAAGAACGACAGCTCGCACAGCGAGACCTGCTGGATGTTGCGCGTGTTGATGTCCTGGATCCCGTCCACGTACTGGAAATAGAGCTCCAGCTGGTTGACGATGAACCCCTCCATCTGCGTGGGGCTCATGCCCACGTAGTCGAGGAACACGTAGATCTTGGGCGTGTTCAGCGACGGGAAGATGTCCACGCGCATCTTGTTGATCGACAGGACACCGCCGCTGATGAGGGCCACGACCAGCATGAGCGTGGTGATCGGGTGTCGCATCGCGAAGACGATCGGATTCATGATCCCGGGTCCCACCATCGGAACGAGTTCAACACGCTGCGCGACCACAAATGTACGGCCAGGGCGGTATCGCTATAAGGGGGCAGCCGGACGAGCGACCTGCCCGGCCCCGCGATCGGGGGGGATCCCCTCGCGCGCACGCGGAGAATCTACGCGATGGGCCTCCCCGAATCGCCCGGTTTTTCCGGACATGCGGCCTTTTCGCGGAGACGTGTGAAGGATGTTCTCGGCGTGATGGCTCAAGTCCTCGGAGAGAGCCGGTGCGCGTGGTTCACGACTTCGTGTAGCGATAGGCCCAGAGGATCAGGACCGCCTGCAGGGGGAGCCTCAGGAGCAGCACGAGCGGCGGGAGGTCAAATTTTTCGCTGTGTTGATACATGAAGACGTTCGCCGGAAAGACGGCGATCAGCAGCGCGACCAGCCCCCAGGCGGCCATCCGCGACGTCCTCGGGATCAGCAGAAGCACGCCCAGGGCGATCTCCGCGACCCCGCTGAGAAGCACCATGGCCTCGGGCAAGGGCACGTAAGGCGGCATGATCTTCAGGAAAAACCCGGGCTTGATCAGATGCCCCACGCCGGACCCGAGGAACAGGGCCGCGAAGAAGCCCCGACCCACCCTCTCCCCGATCGTTGACCGTCGCTCGCCCACGGTTTCCCCCTTCCTGCCTCATCGCGGAGACCGCCGCCCACGACGATCCCTCGGACGAAACCGGCACCGTAACCGGGATTTGACACCGGCCACAACCCCCGCCAGAATCAACGACCGCCCCGAAAGATCCGGAGGCCCGGGGCGAACACCCTCTGGGCAATCGGGTCCGTCCGGTATGTGCGGACTTGCCCGCTTGCCCCCGGGATCGTCTCTCCCGCTCCCGGTTCCTCGACCGAAGCCGAGGTGATCGCATGAGCCTGGCCCCGAACATCGCGTCCCGGACCTCCGAGCCCATCCGGGTTCTCCGCCCCGTGATCGTCCCCGCGCAGTTCCTCGTGGCGGGGCCCCTGATCGCGGGCTTCCTGGCCTTCTTCCCGGGCTTCTTCACGTTCGTGATCAGCAACATGATCGACATGTCGTTCACGCCGGCCCTGAGGCCCGGCCTCGTCGCCTATGCGGTGGCGTTCGGGGTGATCCTGGGGCTGCTCGGGTTGAAGGCGTTCCTGGAGCCCGGACGCACGTCCTATACCATTTATGCCGACCGGGTTGAGTTCGAGGAGGGGCTGTTCAACCGCCAGCGAAGCACGGTCCTTCTGGACCGGATCGTCGACGTCCACATGACCGAGGGCGTGTTGCAGAGGACGGCCGGGGCCGGCTCTGTCACGCTCGTCACGCAGCAACTGGTCAGCGTCGGAGAGGGCTCGCTGACCAACCGCTCGTTCCACCTGAGGAATGTGCCGGACCCCGTGGGCGTTTACAACCTCCTGCGGTCGCTGACCCTGGGCGGCCAGGCGGGCAAGCCTTCCCTGCCGGAGTGAGCCATTCCGTTGCTCATGCTGAGGATCGGCGAACGAACCACGCGAGAGATCACGTCACATTCCGGGGCAAGACGATGGGCATGTTCGGTCCGAACAAGGACGAGGTCTGGCGACGGCTGAGCCAGGAGATCGGCGGCGATTTCCTCGACAAAGGGTTCTGGAAGGGGAGCAAGGTCCAGGTCCACGACGGTCCCTGGACCGTCACGCTCGACACCTACACGGTGCAGACGGGCCACGCGCACGTGACCTACACCCGGATGCGTGCCCCGTACGTGAACCCCGAGAACTTCCGGTTCACCCTCTACCGCAAAAACCTGTTCAGCGGCCTCGGGAAGTTCCTGGGGATGCAGGATATCGAGGTCGGCCATCCCGAGTTCGACGACGCGTTCATCGTCAAGGGGACGGACGAATTCCGGATGCGCGACTTCCTGGACGATGCCCGCGTCCGCGAGCTCCTGATGGCCCAGCCGCAGATCCGCCTGGAGGTGAAGGACAGCGAGGGCTGGTTCGGGCCGAGCTTCCCCGCGAACGTGGACGAGCTGCACTTCCAGGTCGTCGGGGTGCTGAAGGACGAGGCGCGGATCAAGGCGTTATTCGAACTCTTCTCGGCGGTCCTCGATCGCCTCGTCGAGATCGGTTCGGCCTACAAGGAGCCGCCCGGCGTGACGCTCTGATCCCTCGAATCGGAAGCGGGGTGCCTGCTCGACGAGCTGGGCGGCCCGGGCCTTCGCCGTGTTCCTGCGGATGCGCCGGGTCGCGAGCCCGATCACCACGCGGGGCACATCGGCGCGGAGCACGACCTTGCGGAGCGGAAACGGGTGCGACACGCGGACGAGCCCGAACGCGAATCGCGCCTGCCCGGTCCAGGCGAGCCTCCCGAGCTTCCCGCCGAACGCGATCTTGCGCACCGCAGCCACGGGCGGGGACGTGTAGAGCGTGTAGAGCCCCCACGCCGTGGAGATCCACCCCGTCGCGGGCAGGTCGCGACGATCCAGAGGCTCGCAGAGCGGTCGGAAGGTATGGCGCATGGAGGGCCCGTCCCGAGGGATTCGGATCACCCAAGGATACACCATGGTTTCCGCGCCGACGGGCAGTGGACGGCCCACGCACCGTTCGGGCCCGAAGGGGCGTCAAACGAGAAATCCTCGGCAAAATCGCAACCGCAGGGCGGTCGCGATCGGCCGAGGATTCCGTAATCCGTCGTCCCGGGGCGCGTTACTTGCCGAGCGCCTTGGCGCCCACATAGATGGCCGCCGCGCCGAGCACTCCGCCGCCCAGCAGCATGTAGGCCAGGGAGTACTGGATCGCGCCGAGGAGGACGGGGGTTTCCATGAGAATCTGCATGATCAGGCTCCCTTTGGGTGTGACCCTTTCAAGGCGACTTGCCGAAGGGCATGGGAGGATACAGAGCAAGGGCCGTGCCAAACTCTGCGCACCCGCCACCGATCGAGCACTCGATTGCCCCTGAGCAGCGAGACGGCCCCTCGCCTCCGGAACGCGACCAAACGAGCTGGTCCGATTGCACCCGCAGGATCGACCGCACCGGCCAGAAGACAGATTCCAGGCCGGGGCCCCGCTCCTCGGCGATCGAGGGCCGGGAGCGATTCGATACTATCGGAAGGCGTGGAAGCTCCGAGCACCCTTCCCGCGCATGAGCAAGTTTGAGCCTCGGGCCGATGCCCTGGAGCCTTCGATATGGCGCAAATTCGAGCGATCTTGCCCCGGGTGTGGCAGAGACTCCGGGTGTCCCCGATGGGCTCGCCCACGAGCGTGTTCGGCCCCGCCCTTGGGCACAGGTGGACAATTGACCAGGGACCATCGGGCCGCAGATCGACGAGAGGGAAAGCTGAGGTTCGCGAAAACGTGAATTTGCAGAACGAACCCAATTTGGCACCTCCGAACGCAAAGCACAATCTTGCGAACGTGCTGAATCAGAAAGGGTTTAGGACCGTTTTCCGGGGCGACCCTCACCGTGCCCCAACGGGAAAACGAACCCAAAACGAACCCAAAACGAAGCCAATTTGTGGGCTCCAAACAGAAAACGAACCCATTATCCGGGCCGGTCCGCGGTCAGAATTCGTGGAGGTCGACAACCCTCGTGCGCGACGTGCGAGGACTCCGAGGGTTCCCCCCCTTGCCGACGGCCTCGCCAGCGCGGAGACTCGGAAGCCCCGAATGGAGGGGATCGACCCACGACCATCGACGCGCGAGGCTTGCCGTTCATGAAGAAGCTCATCAATCGGCCGGGAGATGCGGTGCGCGAGATGGCCGAGGGGCTCGCTTCGGTCTACCCCGGCCTCCGACTCCTCCCCGGCCGGACGGTCCTGGTCCGCGACGACGCCGAGACCTCGCGCGAAAGCCGGGTGGCCGTGATCTCCGGGGGCGGTAGCGGGCACGAGCCGGCCCACGCCGGTTATGTGGGGCGGGGGATGCTCTCGGCGGCGGTGGCCGGGGACGTGTTCACCTCGCCCGCGCCCGACGCCGTGCTCGCGGCCATCCGCGCCGTGAGTGGAGGCCCCGGCTGCCTGCTCGTGGTGAAGAACTATACGGGGGATCGCCTGAACTTCGGGCTGGCCGCCGAGATGGCCCGCGCCGAGGGGATTCCCGTCGAGATGGTGATCGTGGCCGACGACGTGGCCATGGGCGAATCGACCGATCACGCGGGCCGAAGGGGGCTGGCCGGGACGGTCCTCGTGCACAAGGTCGCGGGCGCCGCGGCCGAGTCCGGGGCGAGCCTCGCCGAGGTGCTTGAGGAGGCGCGATCCGCGGCGAAGGCCGTTCGCACCATGGGCGTGGCCCTCTCCGCCTGCATCGTGCCCGCCGCCGGAAAGCCGAGCTTCACTCTGGACGAGGACGAGGTCGAGCTGGGACTCGGGATCCACGGCGAGCCCGGCGTGGAGCGGGTCCCGATCGGGTCGGCCGACGACCTCGTGGAGCGCCTCCTGGGGCGGATCCTCGGCGACCTCTCGCCGGCACAGGGGCAGCGCGTGGCCCTGCTCGTGAACGGCCTGGGCGCTACGCCCGCGAT
>JANOBY010000721.1:0-19556 GCA_031411935.1 Planctomycetales bacterium
ACCGGCCGCCTCACCGGGGGCTGCGGGCTCCCCCCCGATCACCCGGCGCGGCCCCATGGAGTGCGCCCACGACGCGAGGAATCCTCGCACCAGTTCCCCCATGGAGGGCGCGACGACCCTCGCTTCGTGGACCCCGGCCTCGGCCAGGCGATCCATCCAGTAGTGGATCAAGGGCCTTCCGGCGATCTCCGCGAACGCCTCGGTCCCATCCACGATCACGATTGCATTAACCCGACATGGCATATTGGATTTACCCGGCGCATAAAAGATCTTGTGCGATTTCACGTCGTTTCCCGAATTCTATTTGGGTTTGGGCTCGGGGAAAAGGGTTCCCTGCGAGGGAACCTTGGGGATGGGCTCGCCCGAGGCGATCAGGCGTTCGAGTTCGGCCAGGCAGAGTGGATCCATCATCGACTTCCATCGCCTCAGTCCGGGGTTCTCCGCCTTGATCTTGGCGGCGATGGCATCGCGTTCGGCCTGTTCCAGCGCGGCCCATCGGGCCTGGATCTCGACTTCTTTTTTGGCCACGCGGTCGGCCTCGGCGACCTCCAATTGGCGACGGCGGCGTTCGTCCTCGGCGTGCTGACGCTCGGTCTCGGCCAGGCGGTCGGCCTCGTCCGGCGGAGTGTACCCCTCGGGCACGGAATAGCTCTCGCGGATCGACGCCACGAGATATCCGGCCGGGTTCTTGCCGACCCGCTTGTCTCCCTTCTTGAGCAACCAGTCCAGGACCTCGACCTTCACTTTGAGAACGTCGGGCGAGTGGGCCTGGATGAGATCGGCGGCGACCTTCGCCGTGACCCCCCGCGCGATGAGGATCGCGAGGATCTCATTGCCGTCGGCGTCCGCTCCGTTGGCGTTGGCCTCGCGGCCCCGAGGGCCCCGCACCAGGATGATCCGCCAGGACCCCCGGCCCTGCCACTCGTAGCGCTGGGCCTCGGGGATCGGCTCGAGGAAGCCCAGGGTCTCCAGCTCCTCGATCGCCGGCCGGAGTCGCCGCTTCAGCTCGGTCGGCTTGTAGGACCTGCTCATTCCTATGTGCTCACATGCGAGCGTTTTCAGATCGAAATCCAGGCGATCGCGCCGGTAGAACCGCTTGTCCAGGAAGCGAAACATGCGCTTGGTCGTCGGCAAGCGGAGCTTGAGGTAGAACTCGAGGTCGAGCTGCTTGAGATTGCCGCTCTGGAACGACCGGAAGATGACCTCGTTCCAGCGGAAGCTGGAGAGCGGAAGGGGGTCTCCTTCTTTGACCACGCGGGCGGCGCTTTTCGACCCCGGCTTGGCCGCGCGGCGTCGCCGTTCCCGATCGTACAGGCTCACGTTTTCCAGGATGTGGAAGTTCTCGTCGACCCAGCTCTTGGCCGAATTATCCCACCAGGCGTTTTCATACATGAGCACAACACCGACCCATCGGTGCAGGGCCTCCTCGATGCGCTGGTAGCTCTGGCCGTTCTGGGGCCAGCCCAGGAGCTCGATCAGCTCGTATCGCGAAAAGGACACCTTGGGATCGGTGTAATTGTTGCGCCTTTTGGTCAGCTGGATGAGCCCCACCATGACCTCGTCGTCCATGGCCGTGGGCAAACCGTGCTTGCTGGGCGCCATGATCGTGAGCCGTCGGATGATCGGCGGGCCCTCTTTTTGCTCCAGCTTGTCCTCGAAGACCAGGGTCGTCTGGCCATCGGGAACCCGGTCCGTGAGGGCCGCGATGGGGAACTCCGCGAGGTTCAACTCGTCCTTGTACCCGCCGAGGTCGAGGGGTGGCAAAGTCGGTAGAATCGAATCAATCGACCCATCTTCTCCAGACACGTCAGACTTCCCAAACATCCGAATCGCTCCAATCCCTACAGTTGGTTGCTTGTCGGGCTGTTTTCCCCCTCAAAATCGACCAAACAACAACAAAACACCCCCCCCGGGTGTTGTTAGTCTTTCTGTCTGAGCAAAAGTCTAATACAAATTCTCCGCCCTTTAAGTCCTTTGTGTAGCATGAGTTACGAGAGCCAAGTATGTCCGGTTAATCGGTAGTGGTATGTCCGGTTAATCGTGAGTGCACGGGCTAAGTATGTCCGGTGAATCGTGGACAGGGTGTCCGGTTAATCGTGAGTGCACACGATTTTTGTCCAAAATCTTTAGACCTGCGCAAATGTACGGTATGGGCGAAACGTCTTTACTAACCTTATGGGCACTAGATGCATCGATTCGGAAGTATGTCCGGTTCGTCGGTATGATCGTCTGTTCCCTGCGTTTCCGGGGATGAGTCCCCAAGGGTGTCCGGTTAATCGTGATATCCGGGCGATCATGCAGCTCACCGAGGGGACGCCGGGTGTCCGGTTAATCGTGATGGACCCATGATCACCAATGGCCCAAAGTATGTCCGGTCAATCGCTACGGTTGGTCGGTGGATCGGTGGCCGATCAAGTATGTCCGGTGAATCGTGGTGAACGCCTGCCGATCGAGGGCCAGCAAAGGAGCCCCAGGTATGTCCGGTGAATCGGTAGTCGGCGCCGACAGGACCGCCGGATTTTCCTTCCCTCGGCGAGGCGGGATTCCCTCAGGCCTCGCCAGGGCCTCCAGGATGTCCCAGGACGCGTCCCTGGAAGTGGGCACGAGGGATTGGACGTTTGGAGTCCGCGACGCGTCCTGCGCAATCCTGGGGCTTCGGGCGCGATGGGCGTGAGATGCGGAAGGGGAACCTTCGGTCGAGGCTATATGTCTGGTCTCGTCGGCCGCGGACCGAAGAATGGGGATCGCATGGCCAGCGAGATCGCGGATCCGGGGGCGTGAAATGGGACAAAGATGAAAGCGTCACGACATGAAGATCATTGGGGTGCTGCGATCTCGCTCTCCGTCGGCATCTCTTGTCCCTTCGACCGGGGACCGAACTTGATGTTCAGGCCGGCGACCAGGGAATCCGTCTGGACGTCGAAACTTGCCGAGGCGCCGGGGATCTGTCCGATCGGTCCGCTGATCGAGTTGCGGAACCCGTGAACCCATGCAAGGGTGAACATGATGTCTTCTGTCATCGCCAATGAGGACCCGAGCGACAGGGTGTGCTGGGTGATCCCCGGGGCCTGCACGTTGAACAGGGTGGCCGTCTCCGAGATCGGGTTGGTGTTGAAGATGTACCCGCCGCGGATCACGAGCCGCTCGGTCAGTTGATACTGCGCCCCTGTGGCCACGGCGAACACGCTCTTCCAGCCCAGGCCACCGTCGGCGACGGACTGGCCGAAGAGGCTCGTGCTGGCGTAGTCGAAGTAGCGAAGGTCCACGTCGAACAGGGCGCCGGGCAGCCCCTTATAGGCCACGCCCCACGAGTAAACGGCCGGGATCTGGGCCTGGATGCCGATGCTTCTGGCCTCAAGTTGGGGCGTGTTGGCGTTGTACGCCCAACGCTCCTGCCAGATCGGGCTCTTGTACGAGAAGCCCAGGTTCCAGTTCTCGTTGAGCTCGTAGAGGGCGCCGATCTGGAAGCCCGCCCCCCAGAACGGGCGGGAATTCGTGGCCGAGGGGAACGTGGGCACCCCGAATTCGTCCTTGCGTCCCGGCGCGAAGAACGCCGGGTTGAAGGCGACCGTGCCGGTGGTGATCATGGGGCCGGCCCCGATCGCGAGCCGATCGGTCCATTGCCGCGAGGCCATGGGATTGATCGAGAGCAGCGAGGTGTTGGCATAGATTGGCCCCACGCCGAAGAGGCGGGGCGGCTTGCGTGGCATGAGGATCGGGACCGAATTGCTGCCCGCGTAATTGACCCCGCCGCCGACCACCCCGAAGACGCCGAGGCCGAAGGTCCAGGGCGAGTCGTCGCTCAGCCGGAAGGCGGCCCCCGTGGCCAGGTTCGACGCCACCCCGCTGTCGCTCCTCGCGGTGCCCGAGCGGTTGGTCGTCGGGAAACGCCCGGCGATGGACCTCGCAGGGAAATTGGTGTTCAGGTGGATGCTCGGGATGATCAATTCGGAGCCCAGGAGGAATTCCTGGCGGTCGAGGCCGCTGATGGCCGCGGGGTTCCAGTAGCTCGATCCGAAATCGACCGGGGCGGCGGTCGAGGCCCCGCCCATGGCACGGTTGATCGGCCCGGCGCCGGGCAGGTAGATCCCCTGCCCCATGGCCGAGCCCCCGCAGGCCGCGGCCCAGGCCAGGATTACCGTCTGGAGCGTTTTTCGGAGCATCGTCCTTCCCCGGCATCACCTTCGATGGCCCATCGGCGACATCCCCAAAAGGATTGAGGGAAGGCCGTGATAGGGTCTCTCATCGGCCGCAGGCACAACCGAGATAAATCGAATAATCAGGAGAATCGGAAAATCTTAGCGCTGCGCCCGTAAGCGATTTTCTCGTCGAGCAGCACCTTTCCAGCACGGGTGGGTTGCTTGACAGCGCGGTTCGGTGGCTCGCATCATGTCTGGCGGCACGCGGATCGTAAGGGAGAGGCACGGAACCGCGATTTGTCGTCGAGGACCTGTTTCGCCTGGCACCTGAGGCATCGGATGAAAATTCTCCTGACCGGCGGCGCGGGCTATATCGGAAGTGCTTGCCTGCGATGGCTCCTGAGCCACGGGCACGACCCGATCGCGTTCGACAGCATGCTCGAGGGGAACGCGGCGGCCGTGCCCGAGGGACGCCTGGTGGTCGGCGACATCCTGGACTACGACAAACTGCTCGGCACCATGCAGACGCACGGCGTGGAGGCGGTCATGCACTTCGCCGCGCTCACCTCGGTCCCCGAGTCGATCGCCGACCCCGACAATTACTGGAAGACCAACGTGGTCGGGACGAAGAACGTGCTCGACGCCATGAGGGGGGTCGGTGCGAAGCGGATCGTCTTCAGCAGCACCGCCGCCACCTACAGTTTCACGACCCCCATGCCGTTGCGTGAGGACTCCGCGCAGCTTCCCGAGACCCCCTACGGCACGAGCAAGCTCGCCGCCGAGCGGATGATCAAGGATTACGCAAGGGCCTACGACCTGGGCTATGCGATCCTGCGCTACTTCAACGCCTCGGGGGCGGACCCCGACGGCCATCACGGGGAGAGCCGCCACGTCGAGGGGCATCTCATCCCCCTCACGCTCATGGTGGCCGTGGGGCGTCGTGAGCAGCTCAAGGTTTACGGCGGCGACTGGGACACCCGCGACGGGTCGTGCGTCCGCGACTACGTCCACACCCAGGATCTGGCGCAGGCGCACCAGCTGGCCGTCGAGAACATCGGGCCCGGAGTGGGGCGGGTCTACAATCTCGGGTCAGGAACCGGGGCGAGCGTGCTCGAGGTCCTCCACGCCTGCGAAAAGGCGGTGGGCCGGCCGATCAAGCACCAGATCGTCGATCGCCGCCCCGGCGACCCGGGCACCCTGATCGCCACCCCCGAGAAGATCACCCGCGAGCTGGGCTGGACGCCCCTCTACCCCGACATCCAGTCCATCGTCGACACGGCCTGGCAGTGGCACAAGTCGCACCCCGACGGATACCGAGTCGGATAACTTTTCGCAACATACTTGGGGACGATGAGGGCTCTCAGGTATCCTGACGGAGAGTGACGCGCTTTCGTTGTCCATTGTTTAGATCAATAAAAGCAAAAACCTTGACGGACCTGGCCTTTGTTGGCGGAATTCCCGGGAGCCTCAAGACCAGGATTTCCCGCCTGCGGTTGTGGCCCTGTGGCGCGGCCGCGAATCCCCTCTCAACCCACCCCGAGGCCCATGTCGAACATACTTTTCCCGGTCAATCCCATCGACCGTGACGCCCTTCGCGAGCAGGTCCGCGGCTCGAAGCCGGTTCCGAACATGTGCCTCGACAACTTCCTGGATGAGTCGTTCGCCGAGAGCGTGCTCGCGTCGTATCCCAGCCTGGAAGAAGCGGCGAAGGTAGGGCGAAGCTTCAAGGCCGTGAACGAACGCAACAAGATCCAGGTCACGGACTCGCAAAAGTTCGCCGAGCCGGTGGCCGAGCTGAGCCGGGCCCTGGCCTCGCCCGAGTTCCTGGGCTTCATGTCTTATGTGTTCGACATCCCCAACCTTTTGGCCGACGCGCAGCTTGTCGGCGGGGGGATCCACCAGACCGGGCCTCGCGGCCATCTGGACGTGCACATCGACTTCAATTTCATCGAGGATCGTCAGCTCCATCGCCGCCTGAACATCCTCGTTTACCTGAACAAGGGGTGGAAGCCCGAGTGGGGCGGCAACATCGAGCTCTGGGACAAGGACGTGGCCCACTGCATCCACTCCTTTTCGCCGGTCTTCAACCGCTGCGTCGTGTTCGAGACCAACGAGATCAGCTATCACGGCGTGACGGCCGTGAAGTGCCCCGAGGGACAGTCACGCAAGTCCTTCGCGGCGTATTACTACACGCGGGAAGCCCCCGCGCACTACACGGGCCTGAACCACACGACCATCTTCAAGGCCCGCCCCGACGAGGTGTTCAAGGGCGGCGTGTTGATGCCCCTGGAGAACGCCCGACGCAAATTCAAGGGGGCGCTCGGCAAGATCAAGAGGGCCATCAAGGGATGACCCGCCCGACGCCGGCCTGGGGGTAACCTCGGGCCCTGGCCTCCTGCGATCGAGATCAGGACGCGGATCGCCCCAGGATCCGCGGCCCATCTCCGTAGGATCCCGCCGAATCTGCGTGAAGGATCAGGAAGTCCGGGCAAGTCGAGAACGCCGCGACAAGTCCGCATGGACCACCAACTTCATTGATCCGCCCCTTCCCAGCGACGTCCGCCCCTCCAAGGAATTTTCGAGTCGACGAGAGCGGATTTGCCATCGTTCCCGGCGACCCCCGAATTCCTCCCCTTCTCCGCAATCCCTCCTGCCGATGTGCCGATCGTTCTACGTTTCCTGTAAAGACTCCCGAGACGGTGATTCCTTCCCTCTTTCCTGATTCGTGGCTCGGTCCTTGCACCGACACGACGTCCGGCGACTGTAGACCCTGGCCAGAACTTGAAACTGGCAGCGACGAGCGGAGATCAAGTCCCACGATGAGTCCCGGGCCCCTCACCATCGACGACTGCGACGCGATCCCGGTCTGGGGCGTCCCCTTCACCCCGTTCACGAGGGCGCAGGCGGTGGACGCCGTGATGGCGTTGATCGAGGCGCGACGCCCCTCGTTCTTCATCACCGCGAATGTGCACTACGCCATGCTCACCGAGCAGCACGAGCGGTTGAGGGAGCTGAACTCGCGGGCGGCGTTCGTCCTGGCGGATGGGGCACCGATCGTGTGGGCCTCGCGACGTTCGCCCCGCGCCCTGCCCGAGCGAGTGGCGGGCTCCGACCTGATTTATGACCTGTGCGAGAGGTCGGCGAGGGAGGGCCGCCGGGTCTTCCTGCTCGGGGGGTCGGAAGGGGTCGCCGAGGCGGCCGGGGCCCGCCTCATGGAACTCTTCAAGGGCCTCCAGATCGCGGGGACCGCGTGCCCTCCGCACCGCGAGCTCTCGCCCGAGGAGCACGACCGACTCATTGACCAGATCTCCGGGGCACGGCCCGACCTGCTGTTCGTGGCGTATGGCCAGCCCAAGGGGGAATTCTGGATCGACAGCAACCTCGATCGCCTGGGGGTCCCGGTCTGCGTGCAGGTCGGGGCGAGCCTGGATTTCGTGGCCGGGCGGGTGCAGAGGGCGCCGAAGTGGGTCCAGAAGGTCGGTATGGAATGGGCCTACCGGATCTCGACCGACCCGAAACGGCTGGCCCCCCGCTACGCCAGGAATTTCGCGTTCCTTGCCCGCAAGCTCGTCTCCGGGGCACTCCGCCCCGTCGCCGAGGATTCGAAGACGCCAGGTTTGTAGATCCCCGTGTTCCGGGGTGAATGGGCCAAGAGATCACCACATGATATCGGGTAACAGAGGCTATTGCATCATTTCCCCCTGCCGCGACGAGGCCGCGTACGCCCGCCGCACGCTCGACAGCGTGACGAGCCAGACCGTGCCCCCCGCGCTCTGGGTGATCGTCGACGACGGGTCGACCGACGCCACCCCCGAGATCCTCGCGGAGTACGCGGCCAGGTTCCCCTACATCCGGGTCGTACGCCGCGCCGATCGCGGGGTCCGAAAGGTCGGCCCTGGGGTGATCGACGCCTTCTATGCCGGTTATGAGACGATCAACCCGAAAGACTTCGAGTACGTGTGCAAGCTGGACCTGGATCTGGACCTTCCCCCTCGCTATTTCGAGATCCTGATCCAGCGCATGGAGGCCGACCCCCGGATCGGCACGTGCAGCGGGAAGCCGTATTTCGAGCATCGGGGCGAGCTGGTCAGCGAGCTTTGCGGCGATGAGAACTCGGTGGGCATGACCAAGTTCTATCGCAGGCGATGCTTCGAGCAGATCGGCGGCTTTGTGCGCGAGGTCATGTGGGACGGGATCGACGGCCACCGCTGCCGGATGCTGGGCTGGGTGGCCGTGAGCTGGGACGACCCGGACCTTCGCTTCGTGCACTTGCGGCCCATGGGGACCAGCCACAAGGGGTGGTGGACCGGCCGCGCCCGGCACGGATACGGCCAGTATTTCATGGGCACGAGCCCCCTGTACATGACCGCCAGCGGGGTTTTTCGCATGGCCAGGCCGCCCCTGGTCATGGGGGGAGTGGCCATGCTCTGGGGATACTATTCGAGCATGCTGGCGGGAAAACCTCGCTACGATGACCTGGAGTTCCGCAAGTTCTTGCGCGGATATCAGCGAGCCTGCCTGGTCCGCGGCAAGGGCCGCGCCACGAGCGAATACAACACCCACCAGGCGATCCGCTGGGATCCCGCGACCTGACCTTAATCGGCATCGACTGCGATGAACCTCACGGGAGACTCAGCGATCAGGAATCCGGACGTCGGCGTTGTCGTGATCGGCCGCAACGAGGGGGATCGGCTCCGCAAGTGCCTGGAGTCGGTGATCGGCCGCGCCGAGATGGTGGTCTACGTCGATTCCGGGTCGAGCGACTCGAGCGTGGAGCTGGCCCGTTCCCTGGGGGCCGAGGTCGTGGAGCTCGATGCCTCGGCCCCGTTCACCGCGGCTCGGGGCCGCAACGAAGGATTTGCCCGTCTGAACCGTGCGTCACGCCCCCCGCGTTTCGTTCAGTTCGTCGACGGGGATTGCGAGTTCGTCGAGGGGTGGCTGGACGAGGCCCGCCGGGCCCTGGAAGCCCGGCCCGACGTGGCGATCACCTGCGGTCGTCGCCGCGAGCGGTTCCCGGAAGCCTCGGTCTACAACCGGTTGGCGGACCTGGAGTGGGACCGTCCCGCGGGCGAGGCCGAATCGTGCGGGGGGGACTCGATGGTGCGTGCCGAGGCGATGACCTCGGTGGGCGGGTTCGACCCGTCGGTCGCCGCGGGCGAGGAACCCGAGCTGTGCTTCCGCCTCCGACGTGCCGGGTGGAAGGTCCTGCGGCTGGGCGGCGAGATGACCCTGCACGACATGGCCATGACCCGATTCGGGCAGTGGTGGCGCCGACGGGTCCGCGGCGGACGAGGCGCGCTGGACGTGGCCCTGCGATGCGGAGGGCCGTCGGCTCCGTTCGTCCGCCAGGTCCGTAGCGCCCGCGTGTGGACGATCGGCTGGCTGGCGGCGCTTGCCCTGGCGAGCGGCCTGGCCTGGAGCCTGCTCGGCCCTGGGATCGGCCTGGGCGTGGCCCTGACGATGGCCCTCCTGCCGGCGGTGCAGGCCCTGAGAATCGCGATGTCGATCAGGCAGCGTCTGGGTGACTTTCGTCTCTCGCTGGCCTTCGGCGCCCTGTCGATGGTGGGCAAGTGGGCCGAGCTCGCGGGTCAAATTGCTTACTATCGCGATCGTCTGGCGGGGCGACGTGTCCGCCTCATCGAGTATAAAGGTGACCCGCAGCCCGCCGTCCCCCTGCCCCCCCGATCGGCGTCGAGCTGATCCTCAGAGGAGTTCCACGACCATCATGGCCCGAGACCCGGACTGGGAAGCCGACCTGGCGCGTTACCCCAGGAGGCCCTGGCTCAAGGAACAGTCGATCTGGGCGATCGCCGTGTATCGCTTCGGCCGACGGGTCGATCAGCGACGTCCGGGCCTCGGCCGTACCCTGCGTGACCGCGTTTACTGGCTCCTCCATCGGGTGTGCGAGACCGTGACCGGGATCAGCATCCCGAAGACGGTGCGCGTTGGGCCCGGTCTTCGCATCTACCATTTTGGCAACATCTTCCTCCATTCCGACACATGTCTTGGTGCGAACTGCACGTTGAGACAAGGGGTGACCATTGGTAATCGTGAAGCGGGAGGGCCGGTCCCGGTGATCGAAGACGACGTGGAGTTCGGGGCCTACGCCCAGGTCCTCGGCGGTGTTCACGTGGGGCGGGGTGTGCGGATCGGGGCCATGAGCGTCGTCCTGTGCGACGTGCCCGCCGGCGCGACGGCCGTCGGGATCCCCGCCAGGATCATCGAGAAGCGAGGTTACGGCGAACGGCCGGATCTGGCCCCGTCCACCGACAACGAGGCGCACCCATGCAGACCGGCCTGATGGGAGCGGGCGAGGCCGATCCCGAGGTCCTGGCACCGGCCGATCCCGAAGCCTGGGCAGGCTCGGGGCAGGTGGCGGACGACGTCCGCGCCGTGCGCCTGGGGTTCCTCACGAGCGTCTATACCAAGCAGAGCCACACCTTCATGAGACAGGAGGTGGCCAGGCTCCGCGACCTGGGCTGGGACGTGCAGACCTTCTCGATCCGCCGCGCCCCCGAGTCCGAGATGGTGGACGAGGAGGTGCGTCGCGAGCACGAGAGGACCGAGTACGTCCTCGACGCCGGCGCCTTCCGCATGGTCGTGGCCGCGATCCGCGAGGTCTTTCGGTCGCCGTTGCAGTTCTTCGCGACGGTCGGGGTCATGTGGCGTGTGCGGACTCCCGGCCTCAAGGGGCATGTGTGGCCCTTGCTCTATCTCGTCGAGGCCTGCTACCTGGCTCGCCTGCTCCGGGCCCGGGGCGTGGAGCATCTGCACAACCATCTCGGCCGCAATTCGGCGGTGGTGGCCATGCTCGCCTCATCGCTCACGAACATCCCCTACAGCCTGACGATCCACGGGCCGACCGAGTTCGACGAGCCCGGCACGCTCGCGCTCGGCTTGAAGATCCATCGCTCGGCCTTCACCGTCGCGATCAGCGATTACGGCCGCAGTCAGCTCTGCCGATGGACGAGCCTGGCCGACTGGCCGAAGATCCACGTGGTGCACTGCGGCGTGAGTCGCGCGTTCCGCGACGCGGTGCCGCCCCCCCTGCCCGACGCGCCCCGGCTCGTGAGCGTGGGCAGGCTGGCCGAGCAGAAGGGGCAGCTCGTGCTCGTGGAGGCCGTGGCCCTACTTCGCGATCGAGGCGTGGACTTCCAGCTCGAGATCGTTGGCGACGGCCCGATGCGAGGAGAGATCGAGCGCCGGATCTCGGCCCTGGGGCTGGCCAATCACGTCCACCTCGCCGGATGGCGTGACAGTGCCGGGGTCCGGCAAGCGATGGTGGACTCCCGGCTCTTCGTCCTGCCGAGCTTCGCCGAGGGGCTGCCGGTCGTCCTCATGGAATCTTTAGCTCTGGGCCGGCCCGTGGTCAGCACTTACGTGGCCGGAATCCCCGAACTGGTGCGTCCGGGCCGGGAAGGCTGGCTGGTACCTCCGGGGTCGGCGGTAGCCCTGGCGGAGGCCCTTACCGAGGCCCTGGCCACCGACACCACGAAGCTTGCCGCCATGGGCCGATCTGGCGCCGACCGGGTGGCCATCCGTCACGACGCGGTCGTCGAGGCGAGAAAGCTTGCTCGTCTGATCACCCGGAGCGAGGCCGGATCGTCGACCTCATCCGGCCACAATTCGCTCAAGCAAATGATGATCCATGGCGCGGCCTGGACGATGATCGAACGCTTTGCCTCGCAGGTGGTGCGGCTCGCGGGCAACATCATCCTGAGCCGATTGCTGTTCCCCGATGATTTCGGGACCGCGGCGGCCTTCGCGGTGTTCCAGCAGTCGATCCTGGTGTTTAGCGAGCTGGGGATTGAACAGAGCCTCATCCAGAACAAGAACGGCGACCAGCCCCGCTTCCTGAACACCGGCTGGACGCTGCAACTCGTGCGTGGAATCACCCTCTCGGTCATCGCGGCGAGCCTGGCCTGGCCGGTGGCGAACTGGTGGTTCAAGAAGCCTGAGCTTACGCCCATGCTGCTGATCGCGAGCCTGGTCATACTGATTACTCACATGACCTCGACCAAGGCCATCCTCGCCGCGCGCAACATGCAGCAGGGTTTGTTGTCCAAGCGGAGCCTCATCAGCCAGGTGGCTGGCCTGGTGTCGATGATCATCCTCTCCTTCTGGTTCCGCTCGGCCTGGGGCCTGGTGATCGGCGGACTGATCGGAGAGATCGTCCGGACCGTGCTGAGTTACGTGAGCTTCCCGGGCCCCAAGAGCCGACTCTGCTGGGACCGCGGTGTTGTCGCCGAAATCCTGGGCTTTGGGCGGTGGATCTTCGTGACGACGATTTTGAACTTCCTGGGTACCCAGGGCGACCGAATCTTGATGGGCCGATACCTGAGCGTGACCGTGTTCGGGCTCTACAATATCGGCTTCGTCCTCAGCTCGATCCCCGCGTTGACCGTCCAGATGCTTGGGCCGCGGGTCGTGTTCCCGAGCCTAAGTCGCATCGTGCAATCGGAGCCGGCTCGGGTGGCGCCCGTGTTCGACCGATTGAGCCGATTGCTTTATCTGGGACTCATGCCGGGCATTGGGTTGCTTCTCGGCGGCGCGCCTCTCGTGATCGACATCCTCTACGACGCTCGTTACGCCGGGGCCGGCTGGATGGCGAGCCTGCTGGCCTTTCGCGCCGTCACCGAGTGCATGGCGGGCCCGGGACAGGCGGCCCTGATGGCCCTGGGCCAGCCGCAGTACTCCGCGGTCATGCAGGGGGTGCGAGCGGCGACCATCATGATTGGTATGCCCCTGACTCTTCGGTGGTTCGGCCTGCCCAGTGCCATCGCCCTGGCGGGGCTCAGCGGCCTGGGCGGGGTGGTCGTCGTGCAGTGGGGGCTGTGGCGTCACGGTCTGGCCAGTTTCCGGCGCGAGGCTTTCGGCCTGGCGCTGCTGGCGATCGGGACGGTTCTCGGATTTGGCCTCGACCGCGTGCTGGGTCCCTATCTACGCTGATGATGGGGCATGTTCATGCCGCGGTCCGCCGGGAAGCCCGGTCCGGGTTTCGCACCCGATCGTCCTTGCGGGGTTACGAGCTCCGAGGCGACAGGCTGCCATGCTAGACTATCACCCTCGTCGGCTGCGATGCATGGATCCGGGTCCTATCCTTCTCGCGTGCGATCCGTCGCGACGAGGCGGACGCCCAACCCTCCTCGACGTCGCGGGTGTTCGTCGCCTTGTTGCCGTGCGTCCTTGAACTTCACCGCGGCCTGGCATGGGGACGGTGATCCGGTAGATCGCGACTGATGGTCTGGGGTTGTATAAGAAATGAATATCTTTGGTTGGGTAGTGTTGTTTGCGGCGATACCGTTGATTCTCCTGGCGTACGCCTGTTTGCCGGCGCGACGCGCGACGGTCGTGGCGGCGGTCGGTTGCTGGCTGTTCATGCCCCAGTATTCGATCCCCATCGCCGGGCTTCCTGACTACTCGAAGGTGACTGCTCTGAGCATCGGTCTGATGGTGGCGACGATGCTGTTCGAGCCGAAGCGGCTGACGAATTTGAGGTTCCGCTGGTACGATCTACCGATGGTCATCTGGTGCCTGGGAGGTCCGGCCTCGGTCCTCGCGAACGACCTCGGGCCCTACTCTGCCGCATCTGCCTTCTTGAGTGAGGTCATCTTGTGGGGCTTGCCGTACGTCCTTGGCAGGGCCTATTTCAGCGACGAGGACGGTCTCAGGGAACTCGCCACAGGCATCGTCGGCGGGGGCTTGCTCTATCTTCCGTTGTGCCTTTACGAGATCCGGATGAGCCCCCAGATGCATCGAGTCTTCTTCGGCTTCAGCCCGCAGGGGGACTCCTTTGCCGGCCACGCGATCCGCTGGGGGGGATATCGACCGCTCGTGTTCCTTCTCACGGGGCTCGAGCTCGGCCTGTACATGGCCGCCGCGGCGGTCGTCGCCTATGGATTGTGGAGCGCGGGATCGATACGCAAGGTCCTGGGGGTGCCAATCGGTTGGGCTTGCCTGGCCCTTTGTGTGACAACCGTGCTTTGCAAATCGACCGGCGCGATCCTGCTCCTTGCCGTCGGGCTCGCGGCACTCTGGCTCTCCAAGCGTCTGGGCTCACTGATCCCCCTGTGGATCCTCGCGCTCGCGGCTCCTGTGTTCCTGGTCGTTCGAATTCCTCATATTTTGGAGATGGACCCGATCATCCAATTCATCTCCGTCAACGTCGATGCGGACCGAGCCGCGTCGTTCGCGTTCCGCGTGAGGAACGAAGACCTGATCATGACCAAGGCCTGGCAGAGGCCGCTGCTGGGCTGGGGGGGGGAGGCTCGCGGTTTCATTTACGATGAGCAGGGCCAGAAAGTTACCACGGTGGACAGCTTCTGGATCTATCTCCTGTCGAAGTACGGGTTGATCGGACTGGTCTGCATGACAACCCTGCAGATTATTCCGTTGCTCTTATGGCTCCGCAGGATGGGCAAGCAGACCTGGGCCCGGCCTGCCGTGGCCCCGGGAGCTGCTGCGATGGTGGCCCTCGCGTTGTGGTCGCACGACAACCTGGTCAACGCGATGTATAACCCAATTTACATGCTGATTGCTGGTGGACTGATGGGATGGACCGGATCGCCTGCCTCTGTCTTCTGGAAGGAGACGGTCGATCGTGGCCGCGAGCTGAAGTTAGCCGGGCGTCTTTCCGAGGCGGCGACGGCCTGGCGAGACGCACTCCAATCCCTCCCGACCCGTGGCGATACCCCGGCACTTCGCCGGTGTCGCGCCGACATCCACAACGACCTGGCCTGGATTCTGTCCATCGATCCCGCCTCCCGGGCCTACGACCCGGAGGCAGCAGCATCTCACGCGCAGGCGGCACTCGACCTGGATCCCGACCACGCGGCCGCCTGGAATACGCGAGGACTCGCCATGTACCGGTGCGGCCAATACGATGCGGCCATCCGAGCCATGCAACGATCGATCGATCGAGCTGGAGGAACCGGGTTCGACCTATTCCCGCTGGCGATGGCGTATCACTACACGGGGGATCGCGACCGCGCCAGCCAGAACCTGGACCAGGCCGTGGCCTGGACCCGATCCCGCCTCCCAAACCATCCCGAACTCCGTAGTCTCTGGGCCGAAGCCACGCAACTAATTCAGGGACGGCCGCCCGCCGGGGTGGACTCGCCCTCCGCCCACGCCGGTCCGCGCTAAGCCCAGGCCGAGAGACGGACCTTGTCCTCTGCCCCACGTGCGAATGCGGCGAGCCCGGGGACACTCCTCGTGTGGGGTGGTCCTGAGTAATACGAGAACCTCCTGATATTCCATCGTGGGAGTCGCGATAACTCATGGGTGTCGGTGGAGCCAAATCAAGCAAGGGTCCCAGCCTTCGCGGCCGGAAGCTCGGAATCGCGCTGTTCAGCGTTTTCGCTCTGACGGTCGCGCTCGTGGGGATCTTGGCCATGAGGGCCAGATTCAAGGCTCCCCTACCGGCGAGATCCATGGAACGCATCGAACCTGAAAAGGTCCCGGACGTGGTGCCCGGCACCACCGTCTCCCCCGAAGCCTCGCGCTCGTCGTCGATCGGAGTGGTCTCGCCCGAGATCGGAGAAGGCCTGAATCCGCCCCCCGCCTCGGCGAACTACGGCGGGCGGCCGGTGATCCTTGACCTGAGCTCGATCCAGCTCCGCGTCAGGGCGTCGACCCTGAAGGGTCCGGTGCCTTTGCCCGTGCATGTCTCGGCCATACCCACGGGATGGACCGGCCCGACCAGGGGCAATCCGTATGAGGACCTGGAGTTCACCTGGGACTTCGGCGACCCCGGTGCGACCCGGACGTACAGGAACCCCGTCACCGGGGCCACGGTCGGGACCAACTCCGATCAGGTGGGGCCGGAGGCCGTCCACGTCTACGACACGCCGGGTAATTACACCATCACCTGCACGGCTCGCGGGTGGAACGGCACGGCGTTTGTCACGGCGACGACCACGACCGTCGTGCAGATGGCGACCATGCGGCTCAAGGTCCGCAACGCCACGACCGGCACCTACACGCTCAAGGTCCAGCAGGGTCGGCCCGCCCGCGCGGCGAGGATCGACTCGCTAAAGACGCAGTACCTGCAACGCCCGGCCGGACACGCCCTCGTGCCGGGATCGACCGGGTTCTTCGTCCAGGGGTGGATCCGCAACCGATTCTCCGGCAACACGTCGCCGATCGTCTCGCTCTTCGCCACGGCCAACGGTAAGCGGTCGTGGCAGGTGGCGATGAACAACGTCGGCGTCCTGTCAGTGGTCGTGGGCGACTCCGCCGGGGCGGCCACGGCCACCGCCGCGACCGGGGCCGGGCAGACGCCACTTGGCGACGGCAAGTGGCACCACGTCGCCGCCTGGTGTGACGTGGCGGCCGGGACGGTCAACCTCGCCGTGGACGGCACGACGGTCGCCACGGCGTCCCGCACGGCGGGCATGGCCATGTGCTCGCCGGCCGACGTGCCGTTCGCCCTGGGCGCGGCCTTCGACAACCTCATGCGCCAGACCGGCTTCACGAAGATGGACATGGACGAGTTCGCCCTCTGGAACCGGCCACCGGCGGCGGGCGAGATCGCATGGCTGTACAACGGCGGGGCGGGAAGACACTGGGAGGACGTGGCGGCGAGTTCCCCGCCCGCCGGGCTCGCGACCGGCATGCTCGCCTGGTGGTCGCTCGACGAGGACACCGGGCCGTTTTGGGCCGACAGCACGGGCAACGGCCATGCGCTCCGCGATTACGGGCTCTCGGGCGTGTCCTGGCCTCAGAACGCCGGCTTGCGGGGCTCGGCGCCCAAGGTCCACAGGCCGGGCGGGGTTGCGACGGCACCACTTGCCTACAACGCGGGCCTCAGGGATATCGCCGCCGCCGTCGCGACTGCGGCGGGGCTGTCGGCTTCCGAGGTCGTCCCGACCTATCCGGGCGGCCTGATGTTCGACGGCGCCCAGGCGGGCAACCCGTGGACGGTCGTCCCCGGCACCACGGCGGGCGGATTCGACGGCGTGATCACCCTCCTGGGCGACGCGGACGCGAGCCAGGGGCCGTCAATTTCGGCCACCGCCTGGGACACCCGATACCCGACCTATTACTTTGACTCCAACGCCGCGCCCGGCGGAAACGGCACCGCGGGCACGCCCTGGAATACCGCCGCGCAGCTCGTCTCGATCATGACGCAGAACGGCGGGCCTGCGGGCATGCGGGTGCTCATCAAGGCCGGGTCCGACTTCACGATGGCCACCCAACCCCGGTTCTTCCCGAGGGCACCGTGGCTCATCCAGAAGTGGGGCGAGGGGGCCGACCCGATCTTCCGCATGCCCGCCGTCAATCTCCAGCCGCAGGTCTCTAACAGCCCGGGCTTCGCCCCCGACGGCTTCGTCATGGACCGGATCCGGCTCCTCTCGGCCAACACCTGCTTCACAACCGTCGTCGGCGAGACGGACACCGACTATACCGGCAAGGGGCGGGGGATCTACCTGCTCGACGTGGAGATGATCGGCAACTATTTCGACGCGGCCCGCGCGGTCGTGGGGTCGGAATACGTCGACAACGTGGGCATGATCGGCGGGGCGATCTCCGGCGGGGGCGGCGTCCCGCCCGGCGGCAGCGGCAACAGCAAGAACCAGAACCTTGGCATGGACCAGGCCCAGTACGGGGCCGTGGTGGCCGTCGGCATCTCGGGCGGCGGCAGCCCCCCCGGCATCGGCGGCGGCATCTTCGGCCACCACATCTACTGGACGGTGGACGGCGGCAACTCCCTGGCCAGGTGGATCGAGTTCGGCCCGACGGCCCCGCTTCCCGCGGTCCTGCCCGACGGGAGCACGAACTACGAACTGAGCTTCTGCATCAAGGGGAGCGTGTCCGCGCCGGACTTCGGCCCGCCCGGCGTCACCCGCAACGGGTTCGTGGTCGATTCGTCCGTGGTTACGGGGACGGGAAACTCGTTCGCCTTCGGTCGCCAGGGGCTGGGTACCCCCGTCGGCCACGGATTCGACCGGCTCGTCGTCCAGAAGTGCCGGATCTATCGCAGCATCGAGGGCGGGTTCCAGTCCCTCGGGCCTTACCTCACCGACGCCTCCTCGGCCACGTTCCGCGATAACGAGATGTGGCGCATGGCGGGACTCAACGTCGAGCCGAGCTCGCCCGACTTCCTCTGCGACGTGAAGTACAACCGGAATAAACTCCACGTCACGACCGGAAATCCCATGTGGAAGTGGGGCATCGAGATCATCCGGGCAAAGGCGGTCGAGATCACCGACAACGCCATCCAGGTCCAGGGAGCGACCGTCCTCTCCGGCTTCTCGATGCGTTCCGCCGTGATCCTGGGGTCATTCACGGACATCGCCGCCCTGCCCGGCACGCTGATCGACCGCAACCGGTATTATTTCCCCGACACCCCGGCCGGGCATGGGTTCACCCAGGGCTACGCGGGCTGGACCATCACCAACTTCGCCGGGTGGCGGGCGGCGGGCTTCGACCCCAACGGGTCCATCGCCAACCTCGGATGGGTCGACCCCGCCAACGGCGTGTTCGACTCGGCCACGCCGCCGCCCGTCGTGACCTCGGTCGCGGTCAACCCAGCCACGGTGACGCTCGCCGGTGGTGCGGCGTTGCAGTTCGCCGCGACGGTCGTCGGCAGCGGCTCGCCTTCCCAGGCGGTGACCTGGTCGGCCTCCGCCGGCGCCGTCTCCGCGACGGGCCTGTTCACCGCCCCGGCCGCGACTCACTCGGTGCAGTCGATCACGGTCACCGCCACGTCCGTCGCCGATGGCTCGAAGTCCGGCGTCGCCGCCGCTTCCATTGACAAAAAGGGGAAAACGGGGCAACCGCCGCTGATCACACCGAAGCAGCTTCAATCTGCGCTGAGGTCAACACCTGGGGCGTTCCAGCGAGGCGGAGCCGTTCCCAATCCCCTGAATCGGCCTAACTCCGCGAAATGGCGACGCTCCGGGCGTTATCCTTGAAACGCCGTCCGATCCACCGCGGCGGACGCAGCGTTGGAAGTCCGATTGGGTAGTGGGTTGCCCCGGCGGCGTGCTGAGAAAGCCCCGCCGGGCCATCGACGCGCAAGCCCCAGGATGGTTAAACTGTGATCCGTCCTGGAGTCGGTATGACCGGGGCGGCCGCGCCGGGCATCCGGCGACAGAGGTGTGATGACGCCCGGATGAAGATCTTCGTGACCGGGGCCGCCGGGTTCATCGGCTCGGCGGTAACTCGCCAGTACATCCGCGAGACCGACGCCCAGATCATTGGCGTGGACAAGCTCACCTATGCCGGCAACGTCAATTCGCTGGCCGAGGCGAAGAATCACCCGCGGTTCCTCTTGGAGCGAGTGGACATCTGGGCGTCATCACACCTCTGTCGCCGGATGCCCGGCGCGGCCGCCCCGGTCATACCGACTCCAGGACGGATCACAGTTTAACCATCCTGGGGCTTGCGCGTCGATGGCCCGGCGGGGCTTTC
>JANOBY010000722.1:0-3895 GCA_031411935.1 Planctomycetales bacterium
TCGCATCCCACGATCGATTTTGCATGGATTCTAGGCGGGAAGCGGGCGCGACTTGTGGCCCCCTGCGCGGGCCGGACGAGCCTGGGTAGGAAGCGAATCGACGATCGCTAGCCCCCCTTTTCGGGAACTACACGATGCGGACAGATAGGTTGTTAGTCGTGCCGGTAATCCTTGCAAGCCTGCTGCTGAATGGCGCCGCCGATCGGGCGTTCTCCCAGGAGAACCCGCCGGCGGGTGCGTCCAAGAATGACAAGCGATTGAAGAAGATCGAAAAGCTCAAGAAAGACCTGGATATCGCTAAGCAACGGTACGCCAACGCTCAGGTGATCGCCCGCAATACGTTCTTGAACGCCTTTGTGAAGACGAAGAAGGCTATAGGCAATAACCGATCCATCCAGGCCAGCGTCCGGTCAAACTTAATCAGCACCATCGAGGAGGAAAGGCGGGTGTTCGAGAATAGCGGGGAGCTGCCGGTTTCGGACATGATGCTCGGGGACCTGTGGGATTACCTCCTCAAGGTTCACAGGGCGATGGCCCCGGTCCTGGTTCTCTACAACAAATTGATCGAGGCACACCTGAGCGATGGCGAGCAGAGCGGCGAACTCACGGGCGAACTGGAGCGATTCGAGCAGAGCTTGCCGGGGAGGAAGTCGTTCCAGCCGCAGACGAACTGGAAGGGTGCCCGGACCGGCGCCGACGGGGCGAGCGTCAACGTCGACTTCTGGGTCGGGAAGTTCGATGGCAAGACCTTCAAGGGGACGATCTGGATGGATCGCGGGAACGTCGAGATGAGAGTCGCCGGGACGATCGACGGGAGCTATCTGGATCTCGAGAATACCCAGATGATCAAGGGGCCAGCCCGCAGGCTCAGATTCCAGGGGTTTGCGCTCGGGGATCGGATGATCCTGAGCATCTCCGGGATCGCCACGAACGGTGGCAAAGCCTCGGGGATGCTGATCCTTCGCCGGGAAGTGAAGTAATCTCCCAGGGCCTCGATCCATGCCGCCAGGCGGCCGCGGTGGAGGCGCCGGACTTGCCCTTCAGGTGACGGGAGGCGCGCCCCCCGTGTCCGTGCCGGATCCCCAGGCCGCACGGTCGCGCGCTCCTGGTCCTGTCCGGCGCGCCAGGGCGGGCACGGCGTTTCCGGGTACCCGGGTCGTCCCCGACCGGAGGCTCGATCCAGCGTGAGGGTTGTGGTCGGGGGCGCCGCGTGGCACCCGAGTTGAGGGTCGCCGTCCATGGCGGTTGCCTCCTCCCTCGCCCGCACTTGCCCTTGCCCGGTTTGGCTTCGTTGGGTCTAATGGGACAGGAAAGGCACCCTGGACCCGTTATCAACCCATCTGCTGGGTTCGGAGCTTTTCCCGTGCAAGATCGTATCGCCTATCAGGGTATGACTTTCGACGATGTTTTGCTTGAGCCGGCGTTCTCGGAACTGCTGCCCAAGCAGGTTGAAGTCAAGACCCATCTGACCGCGAAGATCCCCCTCAATTTGCCGATCCTTTCGGCGCCGATGGACACCGTGACCGAGGCGGAGCTGGCCATTGCGCTCGCGCAGGAGGGCGGCCTCGGGGTGATCCACAAGAACCTGCCGATCGAGGAGCAGGCCCGCGAGGTGGACAAGGTCAAGCGGTCGGAGAACGGGATCATCGTCGACCCGGTCACGCTCCCGCCCAGCGCCACCGTGGGGCAGGCCCGCGAGATCATGGCCGGGCACAACATCTCGGGCGTGCCGATCGTGGTCGATGGCCGTTTGAAGGGGATCCTCACGCGCCGGGATCTGCGGTTCCTGGAGTCGGACGACCTCCGCGTTGAGGAGGTCATGACCAGGGACAACCTGATCACGGCGGCCCCGGATACGGGGCTCGATGAGGCGGATCGGATTTTAACGAAAAATCGGGTCGAGAAACTCCTGCTGGTTGACGATGATTACAGACTGAAGGGCCTCATCACGATCAAGGACATCGACAAGCTGCACCGGTACCCCAACGCCTGCAAGGATGCTCGCGGGCGGTTGCGTGTGGGTGCGGCGGTCGGCGTGCACGATTATGAGCGGATCGCGGCCCTCCTGGAGGCCGACGTGGACGTGGTGGTGGTGGACTCGGCGCACGGGCACTCCGCGAACGTCCTGGACACCGTCCGACGGATCAAGAAGGATTTCGCCATCGAGGTCATCGCGGGCAACGTCGCGACCGCCGAGGGGACTCGCGACCTGATCGACGCCGGGGCCGACGCCGTGAAGGTGGGGATCGGGCCGGGGTCGATCTGCACCACGCGGGTAGTCTCGGGCGTGGGGGTGCCGCAGATCACGGCCGTGTACAACTGTGCGAAGGCGGCCGCCGGCCGGGTGCCGATCATCGCCGACGGCGGGATCCGCTACTCGGGCGACATCACCAAGGCGATCGCCGCGGGCGCCCACTGCGTGATGATCGGCGGCCTGTTCGCGGGGCTGGCCGAGAGCCCGGGCGACTCGATCATCTATCGCGGCCGGAGCTTCAAGACCTACCGCGGGATGGGGTCGATCGGGGCGATGGCCAAGGGCTCCCACGAACGCTACCGGCAGGACGCCAAGACCTCCGACGGCAAGGGCGTGGCCACGCAGAAGCTCGTGCCCGAAGGCGTGGAGGGCCGCGTCCCCTACAAGGGACCCCTGGCCGAATACGTGTTCCAGCTCGTGGGCGGGATCAAGGCCGGCATGGGCTATTGCGGGACCCGGACGATCGACGACCTGAGGACCAAATCCCGGTTCATCCAGGTCACCGGGGCGAGCGTCCAGGAAGGCCACCCGCACGACATCGTGATCACCCAGGAAGCTCCCAATTATTCGAGCTTCTCCAGCGAAAACGAGAACGGGCGGGCGGGGGTTTAGTCATTGGTCCCTGGTCCTTTGTCATTGGTCATTTGCCATTCGTGCCACGGAGGGCATGCTTTGGGGAGCGATGTGGGAACGGCGACGGACCTTCATCCCGTGACAAGTGACCAATGACAAGTGACCAGGTCGGGAAGTCGGCCCGTGACGGTGTCCCGTCTAGGGTCTGAGTGAAGGTGAGAGAAGAGGTTCGGCAATCGTCAGCAAGGAGGCGTGGCGTGCGTGGCCCCAGAACGATCTTGATCGCGACGGTCGTTGTAACGACAGGCGTGTCGGCAACGATTCTTCGAGCCCAGCAGATGCTCGGCGGGTCGGCCAGGATCGCCGCCTCCGCCACGGGCGCGACGGCGAGCCCCGGCGACCCGGCGCTGGCCGGCCGCACCGCGCGGCAGCTCCTGCGCAACGGGCTGGACTACCTGAACTCCTACGGCGACCACGAGCGGGCGCTGGTGTTCCTGAACGAGGCGACCTCGCGGCCCGTCGGGCTGACCGAGGCCGAGATGAAGCAGCTGCGGCAGGGCCTTGAGCAGGCCCGTCAGCTCCAGGCCGAGGCGCCCAAATCGTCGGGCGACGCGACCACCGCGCTGGCCCCTCCCATGCCGCGAGGCCGGGAGATCACCCGGCCAGGCACTCTGGTCGTGGCGCGTGGGCCTCGGGCCGCGGGCAGCCCCGACGCGGTGCAGCAGGTCTCGGCCGAGATCGACACGCCGATGGAGCCGCCGTCGCTGGCCCTGCCGGCCCTGCCCCCGGCCCCTCCGTCGAACATGGCGGCCGGCGGCAAGTCCGGCCCGGCCGCCGAGCCGCAGGCCATCCCGCTCGAGCCGTCGCCCGTGGCGGGGTCCGCCCCCGCGGCCGACCCCCTGGCCGACCTGGTCGCGGTCGCGCCCTCGGCACCTGAGCCCTCTCCCTCGCCCGATCCGGCGGCTCGCGATCCGTTCCTGGCCCCGGCGTCCGAGCCCGTCGCGGTGATCCCCCCGGCCCAGGCCCCCGCGCCCGCCCCGGTCGAGGCCCCCGCCCCGGCCCCGGCCG
>JANOBY010000723.1:0-3001 GCA_031411935.1 Planctomycetales bacterium
CGCGCCATCCTCGACATGACGCTCCCCACCAAATCGGGGGCGCTCGTCCCGTTGGGCTCGATCGCCAAGCTCGAAGAAACCCGCGGCCCGACCCAGATCGAGCACCTGAATCGCCTCCGACGGACGACGATCGGGGCCAACCTCGACGGGATCTCCACCGGCGAAGCGGTCGAGAAGGTCATGGCCGAGGCCAACGCCCTGAACATGCCCCCCGGATATGGCGTGCGGAAAGGGTACCGCTCGCGGAGCCTGGATGAAGTGGCCAGCAACTTCATCCTGGCGTTCGGCCTCTCGCTCGTCTTCATGTACATGGTTCTTGCGGCGCAGTTCGAGAGCTTTACCGACCCGATCACCATCCTTCTCGCCCTGCCTTTGACGTTCCCGTTCGCCCTCGTGTCGTTGAAGATGCTCAACCAACCGCTCGACATCTATGCGATCTTCGGGCTCTTCATGCTGGTGGGGATCGTGAAGAAGAACGGCATCCTCCAGGTGGACTACACGAACGAGCTTCGGCGTCGGGGGATGCCGCGCGACGAAGCGATCCTTCAGGCGAATCGAACGCGGTTGCGGCCGATCCTCATGACAACCCTCATGCTCGTGGCCGGGATGATCCCGCTGGCCCTGGGTCGGGGTCCCGGGGCTGCCGCCCGCGCGAGCCTGGCCAAGGTCATCATCGGCGGCCAGGTCCTCTCGCTCCTGCCGACCCTGTTGATCACGCCGGTTGCTTATGCGATTCTTGACGGACTCTCCAACCACGTGCGATTCCGGCGACGCCCCTCGGTCCCGGCCCATTCCGCAAATTCCGCGGAGCCGGCGATCGAGGAACCGGCCGCCGAGACGCAACTGGTCGGCTGAGAGTCCCCAGGCCGATCGGTTTGCGCGGAGGTCGCGTGAGAGGTCGGGTCGCGACTCACGAGGGAGCTCCCCGGATGGCAAGACGATCGAACCGCCGCGACTTCCTGCGGAATTCCGCGTCGGCGGGCGCAGGGCTGTGGGTGGTCGGCAGCGGAGCGAACCTCTTCGCAAGGTCGGCCAACGACACCGTGAACGTGGCCTGCATCGGCATCGGCGGCCAGGGGGCGAGCAACCTCAACAACATCTCCCGCGTGAAGATCGACGACAAAACGGCGGTCAACATCGTGGCCCTGTGCGACATCGACGACCGCATCCTGGACAACGGCCTCAAGCGCTTCGAGAAGGCGGCCCGGTACAACGACTTCCGCAGGATGCTCGACGAGAAGCACAAGGAAATCGACGCCGTGGTCGTCTCGACCCCCGACCACACCCACGCCGTGGCCGCCATGGCGGCGATGAAGCTGGGCAAGGGCGTGTACTGCGAGAAGCCGCTCACGCACTCGATCCACGAGGCCCGCGTGCTCACCGAAACGGCGGCGAGGATGAAGGTCGCCAGCCAGATGGGCAACCAGGGGCAATCGGGCGACAACACCCGCCGAATCGTCGAGATCGTGAGGTCGGACGCCATCGGGCCGGTCAAGGAAGTCCACGCCTGGACGAACCGGCCGATCTGGCCACAGGGCATGGAGAAGCGTCCCGAACCGATGGAACCTCCCGGGACGATCCACTGGGACGAATGGGTCGGCCCCGCCGCCATGCGCCCCTTCTCCGACGCCTATTTGCCCTTCAAGTGGAGAGGATGGTGGGACTTCGGGACCGGAGCCCTTGGCGACATGGCCTGCCACATCCTTAATGCCTCGTTCTGGGCGCTTGACCTCAAATATCCGACCTCGGTGGTGGCCGAGGGGGAGCCGCACTCGGCCGAGGGAGGCCCCCGCGCCGAGACGATCGTCTTCGAGTTCCCCGCCCGCGGCGAGATGCCCCCCTGCCGGGTCACCTGGTACGACGGAGGCCGCAAGCCGCCGAAAGACCTCCTGCCCGAGGACGTGAAGTGGAACGAGGGTGGGTCGCTCCTGATCGGCGAGAAGGGGAAGCTCTACATCCCCGACGACTACGGCGGACGGCACGTCCTCTTGCCAAAGGAAACCTTCGAGGGCTACCAGAATCCGACCGAGACCCTCAAGCGATCGCCGGGGCACCACCGCGACTTCATCGAGGCCGTGAAGGATCCCGTGGGACGCCCGGCCTGCTCCGACTTCTCCTATTCGGGCCCCCTCACCGAGATGATCCTGCTCGGCGTGGTCGCCTTCCGCGCGAACCGGAAGATCGAGTGGGACGGCGTGAACATGAAGGTCACGAACGGGTCGGAGGCCGATCAATGGGTCCGCCCCGAATACCGCAAGGGCTGGTCGCTCTGAGCCGCCTGTCGCCGATCAGCAACCGACGTAGCCCGGACGATCGAGCATCCTCCGGGTACCCGGTTACATCAGGTCCTCTTCCCAGGAAGGTGACCGGTTCCGTCTACCTGAGTGAACTCCAGCGGGCCCGTCACTCAAGGCGAGTGGCTCCTGCCCGATGATCTTGCCTGATTTTGCCAACCGCCCAAGGCTCCGGCGATCGCGACCGGCCTGCGCTCCGATAGTCTTGGGGAGCGAAACGCCTCTGCGTCCTCGCGGCTCATTGACAATGGGGACCATCGACACGGAGACGGTCCATCGCCGGAGACTCCGGATGTCGCGAAAACGCGAATTTGCAGAACGAACCCATTTCAGGGCTCGACAATGGTCAGGGAAATTGTCCGGATGTCTCTTTCAGGCAAGGGTTTAAGTCCAACCGGGTTGCCCCTTTGCTGTCAAGCAAAAACGGGAAAACGAACCCAAAACGAAGCCAATTTGGGGCCTTTGGACGGCAAACGAACCCAATAGCGCCGGGCTTCCTCGCCCAAGGTCGATCAACGCATCCTGATCGGATCCAGGTCATCGCTACCAGGGGGCAGGTCGCATTGCCTGCCCCCTGGGTGTTCGATCCGACGCCTCGCGGGATCAGAATCCGACGTGGATCCACCCTAGCGTCCGCTGCCGACCGCATCGTAAACGGTCGAAGCATCGGCGGAGCCCCCGGCGAGTTCGGCGCCCAGCTCGCGGAG
>JANOBY010000724.1:0-9051 GCA_031411935.1 Planctomycetales bacterium
CGCGCCCCGGGCGGCTGCATCTATCGCGTGGACCCCGAGGGCAAGGACTGGACCCTGGTTTCGATGGGCTATCGCAACCCGTTCGACCTGGCGTTCAACCGATTCGGCGACCTGTTCACCTACGACTCGGACATGGAGTGGGATGTCAATACGCCGTGGTATCGCCCTACGCGGGTGTGCCAGGCCGACAGCGGGTCCGACCTGGGCTATCGCAACGGCTCGGGCAAATGGCCCGCCTACTATCCCGATAGCCTCCCGCCGGTTGTGAACATCGGCCCCGGGTCCCCCACAGGGGTGACCTTCGGCTACGGGGCCAAGTTCCCGGCCAAGTATCAGGACGCCATGTTCATCTCCGACTGGAGCTACGGCAAGCTCTACGCGGTCCACATGAAGCCCGAAGGGAGCCACTATTCCGCCGAGCTGGAGGAGTTCATCACCGGGACCCCCCTGCCCCTGACCGACGTGGTGATCAACCCGGTCGACAAGGCGATGTACTTCGCGATCGGCGGACGCAGGACGCTCTCGGGGCTCTATCGCGTGACCTACACCGGCACCGAATCGACGGAGCCTGCGCCCACGGCTGACCCCCAGGCCGAGCTGCGGGGCCTCCGCAAATCGCTGGAAGCCTTCCACGGGCATCCCGACGCGGAGGCCCTGAACGTTGCATGGCCGCACCTCGGGCATGCCGATCGCTTCATCCGTTACGCGGCGAGAGTGGCCGTCGAGTTTCAGGACCCGAAGACGTGGCAGGACCGGGCCCTGGCCGAAACCCATCCCCAGGCCAGCCTCACGGCCCTTCTCGCGCTGGCGAGGATGGGCGACAAGTCGCTCCAGGAGCAGATTGTGGACCGGCTCGGGAAGCTGGACTGGTCCGCGATGGATCTGGCCGGAAAGCTCGAGGCGCTCCGCGTGCTGGAACTGGCCATCGTGCGTATGGGCCCTCCGTCGAAGGATCTCACGGCGGAGATCATCCAGCGCCTCGATTCGGTGTATCCGGCGAAGACACGAGAGCTGAACGCCGAACTCTGCAAGCTCATGGTCGCCCTTGAAGCCCCAAGCGCGGCCGAGAAGACCATGGCACTGATGGCCAAGGCCCCCACGCAGGAGGAGCAGATCGAGTATGCCGTGGCGCTGCGACTCTTGAAGACGGGGTGGACGCCCGCGCTTCGCACGGCGTACTTCTCCTGGTTCCCGAAGGCCGCACACTTCCGCGGCGGATCGAGCCTGGGCGGATTCCTTCGGGAGATCAAGGTCGACGCTCTATCCCGGATGACGAACGAGGAAAAGCTCTCGCTCGCCACGGTGATCAACGCGAAGCCCGAGGCCAAACCGACCGGCGTGGTCGGCCCGGCCCGAGCCTTCGTGAAGGAGTGGAAGGTCGAGGACCTGGCCGGGACCGTCGAGACGGGCTTGAAGGACCGCGATTTCGACCGCGGACGCAACCTGTTTGCGGCCACGTCCTGCTTCGCCTGCCATCGTTATGATAACGAGGGGGGGAGCGTGGGGCCGGACCTCACGGGCGTGGCCGGGCGATTCAGCCCGCGCGACCTCCTCGAGTCGATCATCATCCCCTCGAAATCCGTGAGCGACCAGTACGCGGCCGTGACCATCTCGACGACCGACGGGCGCGTGATCACGGGCCGGATCGTCAACCTGAACGGCGACTCGATGATGGTCAACACGGACATGCTCGACCCCAACAAGATGGACGGCGTGAACCGCGACCAGATCGAGCAGATGAAGCCCTCGACCGTCTCCATGATGCCCGAAGGGTTGCTCAACACGCTTGAGCAGGATGAGATCCTGGACATGGTGGCCTACCTCCTGTCTCGCGGAGACCGGAAGAGCCCCATGTTCAAGAGCAACTGAGGTTCGGAGGAACCGTGAAGATCGCCTACCGGGCGGAACCTGATCTCGGTGTTGAAGACTTCATCGACGTGCTCCTCCGCTCGACCCTGGCCGAGCGGAGGCCCGTCGGCGATCGGTCAATCCTTATGGGCATGCTCCGTCATGCCAGTCTTCTGATCACGGCGCGACATGAAGGGGTCCTGGTCGGGGTTTCGCGGGCGATCTCGGACTTCAGCTATTGCACCTATCTGTCGGATCTCGCCGTCGACGTCCAGTTCCAGCGCAGGGGGATCGGTCGCGAGTTGATCGACCGGACGCATGAGGCGGCAGGCCGTCACACCACGTTGATCCTCCTGGCTGCCCCCGCGGCGCGGCTCTATTATCCCCGGATCGGGATGACGCCTCACGACTCGTGCTGGATCATCCCGCGCACAATCGACAACGAGGCGAAACCCTGAACTTCTGGCAAGCCCTCCATGACGCGAGTCCCGAGGGGAATCGACCATCGCGGTCGGATTTCGCACTCGGGACTTTCTGTCATGAATCTGGGCGATTTATCGGCTGCTGTGCGCGAGCGTGGCGGAGTCAATCTTCTCTTCAAGCTGGTCAATCCAGCGAGTGACCGAGTCATTCGACCGGCCCCGCAGTTGGCGGCGAAGACACGAGAGGCGTCGGGAGAGGTCCCGAGTCTCCTCGGGCGGGCAGGCAGGATCGGCCAGCAGGCGGTGAGCCTCCGTGGCCAGTTGCCGGACGGCCGCGGCAAGGGCCGAGGCGTCGGTGGGGGTGGGGTTGGGGGCAGACACTTTCATCCAAAATCAACTCACTGGGAATTGGCCCACCGAATCAGGAACGTCCCTGAAGCGACGACCAACTGATACCTCTAAGATACGACAAAGCCGAACGATCGTCGAAGCAGGTTTCCCTGATTTCACCGGTTCGTTGCCTTTAAGGCTTTGGAGTGAATCATTTGCGGAATACCCAACTCGGAATCTTCGAATTCCGCGGATCACGCCAAACTGCAAAATGGAACCTCTGTAGAATCTGGGCAATCGAGCCGGTGTGCGAGTCCCATCACGCCCAACCCGCGGTCTCGGGATGCCCGAGCATGAGGTTCATGTTCTGGACCGCAACGCCCGCTGCCCCCTTGATGAGATTATCGAGACACGACAGCACAATGATCCGTCCTTTGACGACCCGTATCGTGATGTCGCAAAAATTGGTGTGGGCCGAGTCGGCCGTGGCGGGGAGTCCGTCCACGATCCGGATGAACGGGCTGTTGCGATAGAAGCTGCGGAAGAGAGCCATGAGGTCGTTCTCGACGACCGGGGGAGTGAGCGGGGTTGCGTAGACGGTGGCCATGAGGCCTCGGTTCATGGGGATGAGGTGGGGGGTGAAGGTCACCTCCACCGGGGCTCCGCCGACCGCGGTGAGGATCTGATCGATTTCCGGCGTGTGGCGATGCCGGCCCACTCCGTACGCCGAGAGGCTTTCGTTGCACTCCGGGAAATGGGTGGACAGCTTGGGGGCTCGCCCCGCACCCGAGACCCCGCTCTTGGCGTCGATGATGATGCTCGACCGGTCGATCAGCCCCTCGGCCACGAGCGGGGCAAGGGCCAGGATCGAGGCCGAGGTGTAGCAGCCGGGATTCGCGATCAGGTTGGCGGCGGGAATCTGTTCGCGAAACAGCTCGGGCAAGCCGTAAACGGCTTCCGCCAGTCCCTCGGGGTCGGTATGCGCGTGATCGTACCAGTCGGCGTAGGTCGCTGAGTCCTTGAGGCGATAGTCTGCGCTCAGGTCGATCACGCGCACCTGCCGTTTTCGCAGCTCGCTCGCCGCGGCCATGCTCGCCACATGGGGCAAGGCGAGGAACGCGATCTTCGCCGATTCCGCCACGAGGTCCGGATCAAATTTCACGCACGAGAGGCTCGTCCGGGAGTGCAGGCTGGGGTGCACCCTGTCGAGCCGAGGATCTTCGTCCTGGCGGGATGTGGCCATGGTGATCCGCGCGTGGGGGTGTCGCAGGAGGATCTTGATGAGTTCGAGGGCCGCATATCCCGAGGCCCCGACGATCGCCACGTTGGTCATCACACAAAATCTCTCGAAGGGTCGGGACGAAGGGCCATGCCCTGAGAAAGCAGACACAAGACGATCTCGCCCGGCTCGCGCCCGGTATGGTTCAATCAGGTGGCGAACCGTCACCGCGGAATCAGGGAGCTTGCGATGCGCGTCCTCGGGTCCGTTTTCTGCATCATCATAGGGACTTCGGTCGTCTCGGCCCAGGAGTTCTCGAGACATGTTGCGGTGTGTCAGGAGGCCCACGCCGCCGACATCGGTCGCGAGGCCATGAGATCGGGTGGGAATGCGGTCGATTCCGCTGTCGCCACGGCCTTCGCGCTCGCCGTGACCCACCCCGCCGCGGGAAACCTGGGGGGCGGAGGGTTCCTGGTCGCATATCTCGCCGATCGCCGGGAGGTGGTGACCATCGACTTTCGCGAGACCGCCCCCGCAGCCTCCACTCGGACCATGTATCTCGATGCCCGGGGGAAGCTGCTCCCCTTGCACCGATCGGGCCTTCGTGCGGCGGGGGTCCCCGGAACGGTTCGGGGGCTCGGTCTGGCTCACAAGCAGATGGGAAAAAGGCCCTGGCCGGATCTGGTCGCGCCTTCCGTCCGCCTGGCCCGCGACGGGTTCCCGGTCTCGGACACCCTGGCCCGATCGCTCAACGCCCAGCTTTTCCGGGACGCACGGAGGTCGGGGGTCGACGAGGACCTCGGGGCGCGGGGGGATCGGCTGGGGGACTTCCCTGAGAGCGTGGCCGCGTTCCGCAAGCCGGATGGCACGCTCTGGAAGGCGGGGGACATTCTCAAGCAGCCCGACCTGGCCTTGACGCTTGAACGGATCGCCAGGGACGGGGCCGACGAGTTTTATCTCGGGAAGACGGCCGATTTGATCGCCGAGGACTGCGCCCGGAGAGGCGGGATCATCACCCGCGACGACCTTGCGGCCTATCGAGCGATCCGCCGCGAGCCCGTCCATGGGACGTTCCGGGGCCACGACGTTTACGGCATGGGGCCTCCGGCGTCGGGCGGGATCCTGATCCTCCAGATGCTCAACATGCTCGAGAGATTCGACCTCAAGGCGAGCGGGCCGCGATCCCCGAACAACGTCCACCTCATCACCGAGGCCATGAGACGAGCTTTCTTCACCCGCGCCACCCAGATTGCCGACCCGGATTTCGTAGACGTTCCGACCGCGAAGCTCGTGTCCAAGCCCTATGCCGACGAACTCGCGGCGACCATCGAGCAGCGCGCGACCCCCAGCGAATCCCTCGCCCCGTTTCGGATCCTCGACCGCGAGGGGGCCGACACGACCCACCTCTCGACGCTGGATTCGGAGGGGAACGCCGTGGCCCTGACCTACACGCTCGAGGAGGGCTACGGGAGCAAAGATGTGATCAAGGGGGCGGGATTCCTGATGAACAACGAGATGGGGGACTTCAACCTCATCCCGGAGCTCACGACCCGCTCCGGCGGAATCGGGACGAAGCCCAACGAGATCGAACCCGGAAAGCGGATGCTCAGCTCGCAATCGCCCACGATCGTTTTGAAGGACGGCAAGGTGCGTCTCGTGACAGGGTCGCCGGGCGGTCGGACGATCCCGAACACGACGGTCTGGGTGATCCTGAACGTGCTGGAGTTCGGCCTGAGCGGACGGGAGGCCGTCGATGCGCCGAGGACCCACCACGCGTGGTTTCCCGATCAATTGCTTCTTGAGGGCACGACCTGGCCGGCCGAGGTGAAGGAGGCACTCCGGGCTCGGGGGCATAGGCTGGTCGATCAGGCGATCCAGGGAGATGCCCACACGATCGCGGTCAACCCCGCGAGCGGAAAGATCGAGGGCGTGGCGGATCGTAGGCGGGAGACCTCGCGGGCCTCGGGTGATTGAGGCCGCCTAAAACGCGCCGAGCGTGCGAGGAGGGCTCGATGAATCAGGCATGTTTAAATGCGATCAGGAGATCATGCCAGAAGATCAGTCATTGGTTGAGTCTGTGCCCGGCCACGGCAAGATCGCGAGAAAATAGCGGATTTTCGGGCGATCTCACGCGAAAATCCTGAAAAAACTCGGAGAAATGCGGCTATTCCTATGGAAACAGCCGAGTTTTCCTGTATCTTTCTCTCATTCTCGTCGAAGAGGTTCGGTAGGAGCCGACGTCCATGGTCCCCAGCGGGGGGGCAATCGGCGCGTCGGTCCGCTGAGGATAGCGACCTCGGTACGAGGAGGATAGAGCGACCCATGGCCAAGAAAGCCGCACCGAAGGCAGCTCCCGCCGCTCCGAAAGCCACCGGGAGCGAGAAGCCCGGCCGCCAGAAGGCGGCCACGAAGGCGGAGCTGTACACGCAGATCGCCGAGAAAACTAACCTGGCCAAGAAGGACGTCGCGAACGTCCTCGGCGCCATGAGCGAGCTGATCAACAAAGAACTCGGGAAGAAGGGCCCCGGCCTCTTCGTGATCCCGGGTCTTCTGAAGCTCAAGGTGGTCCGCAAGCCGGCCACCAAGGCCAAGCAGGGAATCAACCCCTTCACCAAGGAGCCGATGACGATCAAGGCGAAGCCCGCCCGGAACGTGATCAAGGCCATGCCCTTGAAGGCGTTGAAGGATTCCGTCTGAGTGCGATCGGGCGTGGTGCCAGGCCGCGTCGATACCGAGGGACGCCTCGACATCCATGAATTGGGTCCGGGGCGTCCTCAAACCGTCCCGGTCCGACTCCTGAAGCCGCCGTTGGTCGGGTCCTGCACCCAGAGAGTCAACGAGCCGGCGTGGCGGAACGGCAGACGCTGAGGACTTAAAATCCTCTGGGCGGGAACGCCCGTGTGGGTTCGATTCCCACCGCCGGTATTCCAGGTGGTTGTGACTTGGGTCAGGCCGATTGCATGTCGAGAGTGACGGATTCCAGAGGGACGATCTCCTCGCGGTAAACCGTCACGTCGCCCGGGGCTTCGATCCCGATTCGCACCGAATTCTTGTCGATCTTCACGATGGTGATGCAGACGTCGGGGCCAACCTGGAATCGTTGACCGAGCTTCCTGCTCAGGACCAACATGGCGAACTCCTTCTTCTCTCGTCCCTGAGAAAATAACCGAGTGCCCACGGCCACTCCCACATCGGGAAGTTCAAGGCAACTGGCGTGCCCGATCGCTGTCGAGGAAGTACCAACCAGGAGGAGTTCGCTCGAAATCGTTCTGATTGCACGTTTTCGGATGCGATAAGTTTCGAAAATCGTCAAAGCGAATCGCGCGGTTATGGAGACTGGTTTGGTGGTTTGTAAGTTTTTCCTCATGTAAAAATGACAACGGCGCATGGTGCACCCTTCGGCCGATGGTTTCGAATCTCGTTCGTCGGGCTCAGCTCGATTCACCGCACCCCTGATCCTCTTCGGCGTGGTCACACTCTGGCTGTGGCCGATCGGATTCCGGGGCGTCATGCCGGTCGGCGGCGACGTCACGCAGTTCTCGCTGGGGCTCATGGCCGTCTTGAGTCGGGCGCTCAAGGCGGGACGGCTGCCGCTCTGGAATGATCTCTGGGGCTTCGGATTTCCGGGCCTCGCCGAGAGCCAGATGGGGGTGTTCTATCCTCCCCATCTCGTGCTCTATCGATGGCTCTCGACCGAGAGTGCCTACACCGCGAGCTTGATGCTCCACACGTACTGGGCCGCGTTCGGTGCCTTTTTCGCCGCGAGGGTGCTGGGGATTTCACGGTGGGGATCGGTCCTGACGGGCGTGAGTTGGTCCACTTCGGGCCTCTTCCTCATCCACCTGCCCCATCAATGGGGCTACACCACGGGCTCGTGGATGCCGTGGGCGTTGGGTCTGACGTTCCTGGTCTATCGAAGTGAGAGGCCGCTTCGCGTGGGAGTTTTCCTCGCGGCCGTCCTGGCCTTGCAAGTTTTACCTGGCCATTTTCAGTTCGCATTCATGACGCAGGTCTGCGTGATCGGGATCGCGGCCTGGATGATGTTCGATCAAGCCGAGCGTGGCAGGAATGCCATCGTTCGCTCTTTGATCGTGGTGGCTTGCTTCGCGATGACCTTCCCGCTGACCGCCGTGCAACTTCTCCCCAGCGCCGAGCTTGCAAGGTCGGCCCAGTCTCAGCGGTCTCTGGACTATCTGGGGGCATTCGCTTCCACACCGCTACACTTCATCAATTTCATCGCTCCCCGGCTGTTTCACGACTCCCCTTTGTGGCGGTCGTTCGCCTGGGATCCCTTCCATGCGATGCCGGAGGAGCACCTCCCCTACCTGGGCCTCGTGCCCCTCTTCCTGGCGATAGGCACGGTCCGGCGCGATTTTCGTCACGACCCGGCGGTCCGAGTGCTGGCCGCGCTCGCCCTGGGTTCGATGCTCCTGAGCCTCGGGCCCTATGTGCCTGGCTTCGGATTGATGGCACGACTTCCGGGCTTTTCGTTCTTTCGGGCGCCGGCTCGCTGGTCGCTGATCACGTTGCTTGCGTTGGCCATCCTTGCGGGCAAGGGGTTGGACTCCTGGAAGACGTGGCCTCGGCCCGGCCTGGGGCTCGCTCGCTTCGTCGCGATCTCCGTGATGGCGGTCGCGGCCGTGGGCATCGGTTTGACCCTGGCACTGGCGTCGCATCACCAACCCTCGCTCCGGGCGCCTTTTCAGTGGCTCATGACCTGGATGCCCTGGGCCAACGATCCGCCGTTCGCTCGCGTGGTCGCGTCGGCCTTCGAGGGCTCCCAAAATCCGCTGGTCATCTCGGGCCTCATGAGGCAAGGGTACGACCCTTCGGCGGCCGTGCGGATGACCCTGGCGGCTGAATTTTCCTCGATCCTTCAGGCCGAGCTGTTCCCCACTCTCATGCTTCTCGCCGCCATGCTTGCGATTCTTCCCGTGATTCTGCGTCGCAGGGATCTCGCCCCGTATGTCTTTTTGGCGTTCACCGTGGGCGACCTGTTTCTGCTCGCCAGGAACCGCGACCTGGAGTTGACGCCGCTTCGGCCGCTCGCCACGCAGAGCCCGGTCCTTGAGTGGATGGCATCTCACCCCTACGGCTCACGGTCGCTCGATCCGGTCCGCAATCTTCCCATGCTGGTGGGAATGTCGCCCCTGTCCGCCTATCGTACGCTCGATCGTCCGGTGCTTACCCGCATTGTCGCGATCGCCTCCGCGTCGCCCGACGGCTCCATCC
>JANOBY010000725.1:0-3499 GCA_031411935.1 Planctomycetales bacterium
CGACTCGCAGGCGACGCGGAGCGTCGGGGACGGCATTCCCACGCGGAGCGTGGGAACGAGGGGAATGGAACTCCGTCCGATCTCTGTCTTCTCCGCGCCCTCTGCGGGCCCTCCGCCCCACGCGGGAGCGTGGGAACGAGGGGAATGGAACTCCGTCCGTTCTCTGTCTTCTCCGCGCCCTCTGCGGGCCCTCCGCCCCACGCGGAGCGTGGGAGCGTGGGGAATGGAACTCCGTCCGTTCTCTGTCTTCTCCGCGCCCTCTGCGGGCCCTTTGCGTCCTCTGCGTGAAACGCGTTCTTTTACTTGGCCTTGGCGCGGAAGAAGGCGAGCCAGGCCTTGCCCTGCTGCTCGGTGAGGCCGGCGAGGGCGGCGTCGATCTCGGCGGAGGCGGGGGACCCGGCCTTCTCGCGCTCGACGCCCTGGAGCGCGAGCCTCTCGGTCTCGCCGGTCCAGCTCTTGGTGGCCAGCCCGTTGGAAAGCGCGGTGTAGTAGAGCACACGCGCGTCGGTGGCGGGGAGCTTCTTGAAGGCGTCCAGGGCCTCGGCGAACTTGTTGGCCTTGAACAGGTCGAGGGCCGAGGTCATCGCGGCCGCGTCCACGGCGGGGGCTGCCGACGGGGCGGCGCCAGCCGCGGGGATCGCGGCGATCCTGGCGGTCAGCTCGTCCTTCGCGGTCGTGAGCTCGGCCTTCAGGGCCTCAACGCTCTTCTCCGAGGCCGCGAGCTTGGCCGAGAGGTCCTCGACGCTCCTGGGCAGGGCGGCCACCGGCTCCACGCTCTTGGCCAGGGCGGCGATCTGCTCCTGGATCGGCTTGAGGTCCACCGCGGGGGCGGGCTCGGCCTTGGGCATCTCGTCGATCTTCCTGGCCAGCGCGTCGAGGTCGGCCTTGACCGTCTCGGCGGTGATCGCCGGGGCGGCGGGGGCCACGGGCGTGGGCGTGGGTGCGGGTGCGGCGTCGCCCCCGTCGGCGTCGGTGGTGGACGCGGGCACGGGGGGAGCGGTCGGCACGCCCGCGGCGCTGCCCTGCATGAGCCACGACCCAACCACCACACCGGCGAACGCCACGCTCGCGATCAGCGGGAAGACCGTCTTCTCGGGCGGGGGCGGCTCGTCGCGGGTCAGGGGGCGGCTGGTCGTGGGCTGGACGTAGGCCGGAGGTGTGGCCGGCGGGGTCGGTTCTTCGTGAGACATGGACGCGGAACTCCGGCGAGCCGGTGGAATAGGCGAGTCGCGTCGCGGAGAGTTTCGGCGCGGGGCGGCCCGGGTCGGCTCGTCTCCTGGCCGCCACCCTCGATCGTTTGACAGATTATCATGCAGGCGAAGAGAGAGCCACCGGTCAGCGACCGGGAGGCCAGGTTGCGTAAGCCCTAGCGCGGCGTGCCGGTCGGGGGGCCGGGCCGGCGAGGGGTTCGCGTATCGCCCGAGGGGCGCGGGGTCTCGCGGTCGCCGAAGCGGGTAACCATGTAGGTGCCGCTCTTGGGGCTGCGCTCGATGTCCACCACGCCGATGTTGTCTGCCGCTTCCAGGAGGTGGGTGAAGCTGCGGAAGCCATAGTAGCTCTCGTCGAACGAGGGCTTCTTGCGCTTCATGGTGTCCTTGATCATCGAGGCGTAGAGCGTCTCGTGATTCTCGCGCCTCAGCGCGTTGCAGGCCTCGATCAGGAGGGTGAACAGTTCACGCTGGCGTTCGGGCAGGCTGGCGTCGAGCTGGGTGGCCATCTGCTGCTCGTCCTGCTCCTGCCGTTCGAGGTCCTCGTAGTAGATGAACTCGTCGCAGTTGTCGCGCAGGAGCTCGGAGGTCGAGCCCTTCATGCCCAGGCCGATCACGTGCTTGCCGTTTTCCTTGAGCTTGGAGACCAGCGGGGAGAAGTCGCTGTCGCCGCTCACGATCACGAAGGTGTCGATGTGCGACTTGCTCCAGGCGAGGTCCATCGCGTCGACCACCAGGCGGATGTCGGCCGAGTTCTTGCCGGTGAGGCTCCGCTTGGGGATCTCGATCAGCTCGATGGCGGCCTCGTGGAACGGCCCGGTGTAGCCCTGGTAGCGGCTCCAGTCGGCGTAGGCCTTCTTGACGATCAGCTTGCCCTTCTCGACGAGCCGCTCGAGGACTTTCTGGATCTCGAACTTGGCCTTTCGCTGATTCTGGAACCCCATGGCGAGGTTCTCCAGATCGACGAAGACGGCCAGGTTGCGTTCGCGGTCGCGTTCGGTGGTCGCCATGTGATCTGATCCGATCCGATCCCGCCGTCAGCTCGAGGCGAGGGCTACCATCCTGGGAGTCTCTCGGATGCGTTCCACGCACCGAACGGGCTCGGGCGGAGACGGGTTCACGTGCCTCCGCCCCGAGCGATGATCCTGCCGATCCGAACGAGGGCGGGCCTCAGCGTCCGCCCGAACCGAACCATCCGCCGGCGTACTGGTCCTTCACGGTGCGGCGCGGGCGCGACTCGTTGACGACGAGCTTGCGGTCGTGGTGGTCCGAGTGGTTCAGGGCGGCGATGGCGGCGTCGGCCTCTCGGTCGCTGGACATATCGACCAGTCCGAATCCGCGCGACTGGCCGGTGCGGGACTTGACCTGCACTTCGGCCATGGTCACCTCGCCGAACTTCTCGAACATGGCCTTCAGGTCGTCCGACGTGACGCTATAGTCCAGGTTTCCGACGTAGATCCTCATAGTGGACACGGACTCCTTAAGGGATGTCGCTATCGACAGGATGTCGCGGACGGCGTGGCCCGCGTCGGGCTACGATCCCATCCGAGAACCATCGGCTTTCGGGGGGTGGGCGAGGGCCCCGATCCCCGAGGCGTGATCTCCGACCGGGCCCGACCGAGATCGGGCGTCCGAAGTCATGGATTCGCCGGGGAAGGTTCGCAGGAAGAGCGGCCGAACAGGGCATCTCCAGGCGGGCCCCCTCAGCCTCATCCAGAAGAGTCTAGCCAAATCGCGAGCCCGCCGCCAGTCGGTTCCCCGTGATGGGCGTTCGGACGATGACCCGGAAACGAGGACGAGCCTCCGACCTCGTGAGAGGCCGGAGGCTCGCCGGGCTGATCAAGCCGCGATCGGGAGAAAATTACTTGCCCGGGACCTGGGCCATGGGCAGGGTCTTGCCGGGGGCCTGGCCCGCAGCGATCGGGGCACCCTTGCCGGGGGCCTGGGCTTCGGGCAGGGTCTTGCCGGGGGCCTGACCGGCTCCGTACTGGGCCTGAGCGACGGGGGCGGCCTTGCTCGGGGCCTGGGCCATCGGCATGGACTTGCCGGGGGCCTGAGCCGCCGGAGCTACCTGGCCGGGGGCCTGGGCGACCGGCATGGTCTTGCCGGGGCCCTGGGGGGTCTGGGCCGAGGCCACGCCGCCCATGACGAGGGAAGCAGCCACAACACCCAAAACGCGACGGCTGATCATGATGTTCTCTCCTGGAAGTAATCTCAAGGACGACGATAACCGCCCAAGCAAATTCGATGTTCGGACCGCACCGACACCGACGGGCTGCTCACTTCACTAT
>JANOBY010000726.1:0-3154 GCA_031411935.1 Planctomycetales bacterium
CCGACCGGACGGCCACGAAGACCACGGCCGTGGTCTGCCCGGCCTCGAACGTGACGGTGCCGGCGAGGGCCTGATAGTCGGACTGCGCCAGGGCCGTCCCGTCCGCGGTGGCGAAGCGGACCGTGACCGGGGCATCGCTCGGCGTCGAGAGGGTGATCACGAACCGGAGGTAGGTCACCCCCTTGTCGCCCTCGACGACCGCCGCGTCGGCCACGTCGATCACCGGGGCCGGAGGGGGGGCCGACGCCGCGTTGAGGAGGATGCTCAGGTCGTTCGACGCCGCGTTGGCCACGACCAGGTCGAGGGCTCCGTCGCCGTCGAGGTCCCCGACGGCCAGCGAATCGGGGTTGGAGCCGACCGCGAAGTTCACCGCCGGGGCGAAGGTCCCGTCTCCGATCCCCGCCAGGACGCTCACGCCGCCGTAGTAGTTGGCCGAGGCGATGTCCAGGGCCCCGTCGCCGTCGAAGTCGCCGACCTCGACCCAGGTGGGCGAGGACTGGGCGGTATAGGCGTAAGGGCCGGCGAAGTTCCCCGACCCGTCGTTCAGGTGGACCGTCAGGAGGTCGTTCCCCTGGTTGGCCAGCACCAGATCGAGGTCGCCGTCGCCGTCGAAGTCGCCCGAGGCCACGCTCACGGCGGCCGCGTTGGCCGGATAGGACCGGGGGGCGGCGAAGGTGCCGTCGCCCTGGCCGGTCAGCACGACCAGGTCGAAGTAGGTCGTGACGGCCAGGTCGAGCACGCCGTCGCCGGTCAGGTCGGCCGCCTCGACATCCCGGACCAGCGTGCCCGCATACACCGGGGCCGCCGCGGCGAAGGTGCCGTCGCCCTGGCCCAGCAGGATGTAGGCCTGGTCATCCTCGGCGGCCACGGCGATGTCCAGGTCGCCATCCGCGTCCAGGTCGGCGAGGTCGCTGGCCGCCGGATGGTTGCCGGCCGCGTACAGGGTGACCTCGCCGAAGGTGCCGTCTCCGCGGCCCAGGAGGACGCCGACGGTGCCCTCATAATGGGCCACGACCAGGTCCGAGGCGCCGTCGCCGTCGAGGTCGCCGGCGGCCACGTGGACCGGGGTGCCGCCGATCGCCGTCCGCGAGGGGTCGCCGAAGGAGCCGTCGCCGTTGCCCAGACGCACCTCGACGGCCGGGTCGCCGATCGAGGCCGAGAGCAGGTCGAGGCGGCCGTCGTTGTTCACGTCGGCGAGGGTGAGGTTGCGCGGGCCTGCGGCGGCCGACAGCGAGACGGCCGGCTGGAAGTCCACGGAGAAGAGCCGTCGGGCCTCCAGGCCCTCGAAGGTCGGACGCCGAACTCGGACCCGCCCGGCGGTGAGGAGCGATCGTCGCATCATGGGGGAATCTCCTGGCCCTATTCGGGATCGATGGACCGGGGGCCGATCCGGGGTCGTCGGCCCTACGGTCCTTGTGCGCGATCATATGGTATCATGCAACACTAAGAATGAGTACCACGAGCCCCCCGGATCGTTCGGGCGGTCGACCGGGGGAGCCAGGAGGGAGACAGCGTTCCTCTGATGCCAGGTCAGGCGTCCCAGTTTTTGCCCCGAACACCCGTCACTTTTCCCATCAATATCGGATCATTGATGGGCGTGGCGCGGGAGATCGCCAAGGGGCAGGCTTCCCTGCCTGCCCCAGGGGGAAGTCGGCACCGCGGTGACCTCGGCAACGTGGCCCGGGGGATCAGCGGGAGCCGGCTGGTTGCAGGCGTCTGGCGGCGTCGCGGTCGGCGTCGGCGGCCTTGCGGTCGCCCGTGCGGTCGTGGGCCTCGGCGCGGGCGATGAGGGCTCGCTGGTAGAGGGGATTGAGCCGGAGGGCCTCGTTCAGGTCGGTCAGGGCCTCGGCATCGCGCCCCGCGAGGACGAAGGTCTGGGCCCGGTTGAAGCGGAACACCGCGTTGCCGGGGTCGAGCCGGACCGCCTCGCTGTAGGCCTCCAGGGCCCCGGCGTAGTCGCCCATGGCCCGGCGCACAAGGCCCCGGTTGTTGTGGGCTGAGGCGTCCTTCGGGTTGAGCTTCAGCACCTCGTCGAAATCGGCCAGCGCGGCGGGAAGGTGGGACTCCTTCCAGTGCGCGGACCCTCGATTCTTGAGGGCCAGGGCGTTCTTCGGGTCGTCGCGGAGGATGAGGTCGAAGGCCGCCAGGGCCTCGTCGGAGTGGCCGACGCGAAAGGCGGCCATCCCCCGCTCGTTGAGCCGATCGGCCGAGGGGGGCGCGACCGCGAAGGGAATCGAGGTCTCGGCGCGGGTCGCCCCGCTCGCCGCGATCATGGTCGCGCGTCCGGTGGATCCGGGGCGCATGAGGGGCACGGAGATCGCGATTTCCGCCGTTTCTTCCCCCTCGGCCAGCGCGACCTTCGGCGTTGAGACGTCCGCCGGGAGGCCCGCGACCTCCACCTCGACCGGCTGGCGGATCTCGCCCAGGCGCGCCACGCGGATCGCGATCCTGGAGGTTTCTCCCGCCCTCAATTCCAGTCGGGCGGGACCTTCAATCCGAAGCGAGGGGGGCACGACCACCGGGGCAGAGAGGCTGACCTCGGCCTCGGCCGGAGCGGGAGAGATCGGTTGCGGAGGCGTGGGCCGAGGCTCGACCGGAGGGAAATCCGCCAACGCGCCGGGGACGGGTTCGGGCTCGTCGGGACGGGCTTCGCTCGCTGCAACCTTCTCCGCGACCGGTACGGGCAAAGGCGGAGCAGGCCGTGCGGTGTGCCCCGAGCCCATCACGTTCTCGAAACGATCCGCAAGGCTCCCGACCGCCCGCCAGGTCGAGCTCGGCAGGACGAGCCCGATGAGCCCGGCCGCGATCCCCAGAGGGACCACCACCCGGACCCAGAACGATGCGCGGCTCGCGGGGGCCTCCGTCGCGTCGGGTGCGTCGAGTTCCCACGCCGGGGCCTCAACAATGGCCGGAACCGGTTCGGGCGGCGGGGAGACGATCTCACTTACCATCGAAGAGACCGTGGCCGTCCGCAGGGCGTCCAGAAAATCGCCGCAGCGGGGCCATCGGCGCTCCGGCACGCGGTGCAGGGCCCTTTCCACGATCGCGCGGTCGCACGAGGGCAAGTCCGCCAGGTCGGGCTGGCCTCCCATGTGCCCCATAACGATCTCGGCCACGCTTCCCGAGTGCGGGAGATTTCCGGTAAGCATCTCGC
>JANOBY010000727.1:0-1678 GCA_031411935.1 Planctomycetales bacterium
TGTCGCCGCGCGAGATGAAGTGATCCTGCCAGCCCGAAAGGCTCTCCACGACATCGCCCACTCGGAAGCGAGGATTGCGGCTCTCGATCACACGGCCGACGCAAGGGCCATCGAGAGGCGCCCCGATCGGCCAGGGGTCCAGGTCCTTGGCCTCCTCGTCCATATTGCGGCGCATGTAGGGATCGACGGACATCCAAAGGTTCCGGACCAGCACCTGACCGTCCCGAAGGTCGGGCAAGGTCGCCTCGACGATCTCAAAATGAGAGGCGTCCGGCATGTGGGCGGGACGACGGACCAGATGGACTTGGCGTGTAAGCGTGGCCATCGCGTCCGCTCCCTCAGTCCCGCCAGCTGAAGGGCAGCGGCTGGGTCGTGCTCGGTTGGAACGAGAACTCGTCGTGGACGACGCGCATCTTCGCGACCACAGCGCGAAGTTTACGCGGGTCGCAAATCTCCGCCTCGCCTCGTTCAGCGAGCCAGTCGTACGCCGGCTCTGCAAGGAAACCCACCAGATCGGTTCGGTTGTCGAACCAGAACTCGATCACCGCGTCGAGGTCGACGGGTGGCAGCCCGGCTATAGGATTATCGTCGGGCAACCGGTGGCTGATCGTCAACTTCCGCAGGCGCCGTTTAAGCTCAGGGCGGTCCAGGAGCCGCTGGCCGTAGACGCTGAGTTTCTCGTGGAACGCGTCGCGTTCCAGCGCCGCATTGCGGGTCAGAAGCACGTAGAGTTTGACCTTGCCGTTCTCAGCGAGATCGGGATCGGGCGTGTAAAGCCGTTCCTCCTTGGTGACCATGATCGCGGTGCGCCCGTCCTGGGCGATGAAGCGCGGCTCATCTGGCTGGATAAGCTCGCCATAGAGGGGATGGCTCAGCCAGACATTCACCTCGTCGCAGCTGTTGAGCCAAACCTCCGCTGCCCCCTCGAAGGGGGTGTCCTGGTCGTAGCGGGCCGGCACGCCCTGGGTCGGCGTGGGAAAGACGTGGCCACTGTTATACTTGCGAATGAACTGGGCAAAGCCCGTGACATTCATGACGTTCGGCGAGTGGTGACGTTGCCAGTAGAGGTGGAAGGCGCGCCGGGACATGGCGTCGATCCGCACCGGAAACTCGAAGAACTTGACGATTCCTTCGGCGGTGCGCCAAGGCTCGGCCTCCTGCGGTTCAGGATCAACCCACGGGCCAGGCAGGTTCACGCCGCCAATCCTCCATCAATGTTGATCGCCGAGCCGGTGATGTAACTGGACTGGTCCGACGCCAGGAAGGCGACGAGCTCGGCCACTTCCGCCGGACGACCAAGTCGTCCGAGCGGCGTCACCTGGGCCCAGTCGACCCCGTCGTTCCCCTCGCCTTGCCCCAGCATCGGCGTATCGATCGGGCCAGGATGAACGGAATTTACGCGGATTCCAAAAGGCGCGAGGTCGATCGCCGCGCATCGGGTCATGCCGGTCACGGCCCACTTGGATGTGCAGTAGGCGAACTCGCCGGCGTAGCCCCGGAGCCCACCCACCGATGAGATGTTGATGATCGACCCACCCCCGCGCCGCTGCAGGATCGGGATCACGGCGGCCATGCCGAGGAAGCTGCCCAACTGGTTGATCCGGTAGTGGCGGTTAAAGGCCGCGGCAGACGTGGTTTGCACCGGGGCCGGATCGTAAATCCCCGCGTTGTTCACCAG
>JANOBY010000728.1:0-12078 GCA_031411935.1 Planctomycetales bacterium
GCAAGCCACCAGTGCCACCCAGCTGCGCGATCCACAAACCGCCACGATCCGAATTCCGCGCCCGGAAATCGGTGGAGCTAGGCGGCCGTCACGTCGTAGGATTCGCTCTCTCTTCACCCTGCGGAGCGATGGCGATGACCAGGGCCTTGAAGCCTTCGACGGATGAGATGTATCGGGCGTTGCTGGATCGGGATCCGACTTATGATGGCGTGTTCCTGGTCGGGGTGAAGACCACCGGCATCTTTTGCCGCCCGGTCTGCCCGGCGAGGAAGCCGAAGCTCGAGAATGTGGAGTTCTTCGCCTCGATCGGGCTGGCCCGGAAGGCGGGATATCGTCCGTGCAAGCGGTGCGCGCCGTCGGGCCGTCCCGACGAGCCGCCGGGATGGGTCCGGCCCCTTCTGGAGGCCGTGGATCGGGACCCCGCCGCTCGCCTGGCCGATGCGGACCTGCTCGCCCTGAAGATTGACCCCGCCCGCGCCCGCCGCTATTTCAAGGAGCATCACGGCATGACTTTCCATGAGTATGCACGCGGACGACGCATCGGGTTGGCGCTGGACGAGGTCCGCTCCGGGGCCGATTTGCTGGACGTGGGGGCGAGCCACGGGTTCGAGTCCGACAGCGGATTCCGCGCGGCGTTCGCCCGCTTCTTCGGCAAGCCTCCCGGCCAGGCCCGCGAGGATTCTTGCCTGCTCGCCCGGAGGGTGGATACGCCTCTGGGCCCCATGCTGGCGGTGGCGAACGACGACGGCGTGTGCCTTCTCGAATTCATCGACCGTCGCGAGATGGAGGCGCAGGTCGCCACGCTCCGCAAGCACTTCGCCCTTCCGGTCGTCCCGGGCCGCAATGTCCACCTGGATCGCCTGACCGACGAACTCGCCCGCTACTTCGCGGGCACCCTGCGCGAGTTCAGCGTGAACCTCGTGGTGCCGGGCTCGGCGTTCCAGTCCAGGGTGTGGGCGGCCTTGCGTGCGATTCCTTATGGGCGCACCACGTCGTACAAGGCGGTCGCCGCGACGATCGGGGCGCCCGGGGCGAGCCAGGCGGTGGGTCGGGCGAATGGGGAGAATCGGCTGGCGATCGTGATCCCCTGCCACCGCGTGGTCCGCGCGGATGGCCACCTTTGTGGGTATGCGGGGGGTTTGCGGCGGAAGGAGTGGTTGCTCGATCACGAGCGGAAGGCGGCCGGATTCGGCACCGGATTCTTCCCCGAGATGGCCCAGATCCCCGAGGCTCACACGGGATGAGCGGGAATGGACTTCGGGCTCAATCCCGCGACGGTTCAAGCCGATATCCAGGGTGTTGACGCCCCGGCCCTGAGCCCGACGAGATGGTCCTTCCGCGAGGCCCCTGAGTGGCCCGGCGGTCGGTCGATCTCGATTCGGGTCCGGGATCGAGCGGCAAGGATGACCTCGCCCAGGGATTTGGGAGGCGGAGCGACGATGGCCTCCACGCCAAACGATCAGTCGAGCACGGCGAAAACGCCCGCCCAGGAAGAGATTGAGATCCTGAGGCGCCAGGTCCTCGATCTCCAGAGGGTGAGCAGCCTGGGGGTCCTGGCGGGTTCGGTCTGCCATGAGCTGAACAATGCGCTCACGCCGATCCTGAACTACGCCAAGCTCGGTCTGCGCAACCCCGACCCCGAGTTCCACAAGAGGGCGTTCGAGAAGATCCTCGACGGCGCCCAGCGGGCCGCCGCGATCACCGGGGGCGTGCTGGGCCTGGCCCGGCCCCAGGCCGACGTCCGCGCCCCGGCCGACCTCGTGCGGCTGGTCGAGGAAGTCCTCATGCTCGCGGCCAAGGATCTTCAGAAGGGCCGCGTGAAGATCGAGTTCCGCGCCGAGGGGCGGCCGTTCGCCAAGGTGAACCCGTCGCAGATCCAGCAGGTGCTGCTCAACCTGGTGATCAACGCCAGGCAGGCCATGCCCGAGGGCGGCCTCCTGCGAATGAGCGTGGGGACGGATCCCGCGGGCCGTCTGGCCGAGATCCGCGTGGCCGACACGGGGCAAGGGATCTCGGGCCCCGCGCTGAAGCGGATTTTCGAGCCCTTCTTCACGACGAAGTCGGGCCCCGACACCTCGGGGCAAGGCGGGACGGGCCTGGGCCTGTCGGTCTGCCGCGACATCGTGGAGAGCCACAAGGGACGCCTCCGGGCCGAGAGCCGACCCGGCCACGGCACCACCTTCACCCTCCGCCTGCCCGCGTGCAGCAACCCCGCCGACAAGGAAAAGGGCGCCGCCTGAGGCCACGCCTCCCTCGTTCCGGGCGGAGAGTTGCACGAACAGGACGCGGAGGGGTGGGATCCTTCTTCTCTCCCTCGTTCCCAGGCTCCGTCCTTCCCCTCGTTCCCAGGCTCCGGCCTGGGAATGCCGTCTTCGAGGCTCCGCCTCGGCCTGGTGTGGCAGCCCCATGGGACGAAGCCGTTACAAGTTTGGCGAGTCTGCCTATCCCCACTTCCTCACATGCACGGTCGTCGGCTGGCTGCCCGTCTTCACGCGTCCCGAGACCGTGCAAATCCTCCTCGATTCGTGGACGTTCCTCCAGGATTCCGGCCGGATTGTGCTGCTCGGTTATGTGGTCCTCGAGAACCACGTGCACTTCATTGCCTCGGGCGAGAAGCTCCCGAGGGCCGTGGCCGACTTCAAGTCGTACACCGCCCGGAACGTCATCGATTATCTTTGCGCACGTAACGTGCGTACGCTCCTCGATCAGCTGGAGTATCACAAGGTTCGCCACAAGGCGGACCAGACGTATCAACTCTGGCAGGAGGGGAGCCACCCGCAAAGGATCGAATCGGAGCTGGTCCTCAGGCAGAAGTTGGACTATCTCCACGAGAATCCGGTGAAGCGTGGTTATGTGAGCGACCCTACTCACTGGCGATATTCGAGCGCCAGGAACTATGCAGGGCAGCAAGGGCTCGTGGACGTGACGACGGATTGGTGACCGAGCGGACACTGGCGTCCCAGGCACGAGGCAGAGCCTCGAAGACGGCATTCCCAGGCCGGAGCCTGGGAACGAGGGGAAAGCCGGAGCCTGGGAACGAGGGGAAAGCCGGAGCCTGGGAACGAGGGGGAAGACGGCATTCCCAGGCCGGAGCCTGGGAACGAGGGGGAAGCCGGAGCCTGGGAACGAGGGGGAAGATCAGGGCGGGGCTTGAGGGTCAGGAGTCGGTTTCTTCGAGCGTGAGCTCCACGCCCCGGAGTTGCTCCTCGGCCTCGTCCCCGGCGACCTCGGCCCACTGGCGGAAGAGCATGATGCTGCGCCTGGGCGTGCGGTACACGTGGATCTTGCAGGTGTTCACCATGTCGAGGGCGAAGAACTCCAGGTCGAAGCCCGAGGCCGGCTGGCCGTCGATCGTCTCGATCGAGGGGTCGACCTCAAGGTCGGGGTACTCCTCGCGCATGGCCACGAGCGCCTCGTCGGCCATCGACGCCGGGTCGGGCCGGTCCTCGTCGGCCGTGACGATGGCAAACGCCAGGCCGTCGGGCGACTGCACGGTGACGATCGACGGGGTCTCGCTGTCGGCCTCGTCGGCCTCCCAGTCGTCGGGGTATTCGAAGCGGATGCCGTGGTTGTCGTAGGTGCCGGACATGGTGCTTTCCTGGGGGTGCTCCCGAGCGGAGTATCCTATCGCCCCGCGGGCCGCTCGACAACCGGGACGGCCCCGTCGCCTGATCCGGGCATTTTAGGCCCGGGTCGAGCCCGATTTGGAATGTCGACGCCTGGTCGATTAGAATGCAACCCCTGTACGCGGGCCGCTGTCCCTGATGAGATTTCCTCGCCATGCGCATCCTGTCCGGAATCCAGCCCTCGGGCGCCCTCCATATCGGCAACTACTTCGGCGCGATCCGCCAGTATGTGGAGCTCCAGAAGGGCAACGACGCCTTCTACTTCGTGGCCGACTACCATGCGCTCACGAGCGTCCGCGACGCCGCGAAGCTCCGCAAGTACGTGTTCGACGTGATCGTGGACCTGCTCTCCCTGGGCCTGGACCCCGAATCCGCCACGCTGTTCGTGCAGTCGGACGTTCCCGAGACCACCGAGCTGGCGTGGCTCCTGACCACGGTCACGCCCATGTCGTGGCTGGAGAAGTGCGTGAGCTATAAAGACAAGGTCCAGCAGGGGATCTCGGCCGACCACGGCCTGTTCGCCTACCCGATCTTGCAGGCCGCCGACATCCTGCTTTACGACGCCGACCTCGTGCCCGTGGGGCAGGACCAGAAGCAGCACCTGGAGATCACCCGCGACGTGGCCGAGCGGTTCAACCACGTCTATGGAGACGTGTTCAAGCTGCCCAAGCCGCACATTTTGGACTCGGTCGCCGTGGTCCCGGGCGTGGACGGGCGGAAGATGAGCAAGAGCTACGACAACACGATCGAGATCTTCGACGACCCGAAGACGATCCTCAAGAAGTGCAAGAAGATCGTGACCGACAGCACGCCCGTGGACGAGCCCAAGAACCCCGAGACCGACAACCTCTTCGCGCTCTTCAAGCTCTTCGCCCCCGAGGACCAGGTGGCCGAGGTCGATCGCCGCTACCGCGAGGGGGGCATCGGCTACGGGGAGGTCAAAACCCGCCTGGCCGAGCACATTTCCGCCCGATTCGCCGAGCCCCGCGAACGACGCGCGGAGTGGGTCGCGCACCCCGAAAAGGTGGCCGAGGTCCGCGCCTCCGCCGCCGATCGGGCGAAGAAGGCGGCGAGGGTCGTGCTCGACCGGGCGCGCGGGGCGTGCGGAGTGGCCTGAGACTTGCAGATCGTGGTGTAGAGTTGCGCATCAGAGTTGCTCACACCTCATCGATCTGGGTCCCATGCTCCTGAAAGTCCACGCCAGCGCCGCGTACAACATGCCGGCCGAGACGTTCCTCCTGCTGATGGTCGAGCCCACCCTGGTGGGGCCGCGCCACGTGGTGCAGACCGAGAACCTGAGCACCACCCCCACGCCGTTCTCCGACCTGTGGACCGACGCGTTCGGCAACCCGCAGAGGAGGATGGTCGTGCCGGCGGGGCCGTTCAAGTTCCACTTCGAGGCCACGATCGACGCCCAGCCCAACCTGGAGATCCCCGACAACGCGCCCGAGCCCTCGCCCCGCCAGATCCCGCCCGAGGCCATGGTCTACACCTTCCCCTCGCGCTACTGCCAGTCCGACCGCCTGGTGAGGATGGCCCTGGACGAGTTCGGCGCGATGAAGCCCGGGGGGGCCCGCGTGAAGGCCATCGCCCGCTGGATCCACGAGCACGTGGAGTACCGCTACGGGACGACCGACGCCTCCACCTCGGCCGCCGACACCGCGATCGAACGCGTGGGGGTGTGCCGCGACTTCGCCCACCTGGTCATCGCCTTCTGCCGGGCCCTGGGCCTGCCCGCGCGCTACGTATCGGGCTACTGCCTGGGGCTCCAGCCGCAGGACTTCCACGGGTTCGCGCAGGTGTACCTGGGCGGGACCTGGCACAACGTGGACGCGACCTACAGCGGAGTCCGCCCGGCCCTGGTGCCCATCGCCGTGGGGCGCGACGCCGCCGACGTGGCCATCACCACCTTGTGGGGAATGGGCACCGTGGCCGAGCAGGCCGTCGAGGTCACGCAGATCTCCTGAAACGAGACGTTTCACGCGAAGATGTTTCACGCAGACACGCAGACGGGACGCGGAGAAGACGGAATCCGGAATCTGCCTTCCGGGCTCCTCCCTCTCCGCGACCTCTTCGTCTCTGCGTGAAACGTTTTCCAGATCCGGATTGACGCGGGACGGGTGGGCCTCTATTGTTCTGCGTCCGTTGATCGGTGCGCGCCGAGCGTGCCGATTGGTGGGGGCCGGGCTCAGGATGGGGCCGGCTGCGGGGCGAGAGCCATTCTCAGGGATGAGGGAGACGGGCCATGCGGCGACGGGCCGTCATCGCCGTCGGTCTTGTGGGCCTGTTCCCCGGTTGCTCGGGGTTCGGTCACCGCAACTCCGCGCCCTCGGATCCCGCCCAGATGGCGGTCATCCAGAAGGTGAGCCAGGCCGCGCAGGAGGCGTTCGACCGCCAGGACTGGCCTCTGGCCCAGGCCGAGCTCCAGCGCCTGGTCGCCGAGGCCCCGCGATCGGCCGAGGCCCGCCACCGCCTGGGCCGCGTGCTCCTGGCGCAGGGCCGCACCGTCGAGGCCGAGGCCGAGTTCCGCAAGGCCCTGGACCTGGACAAGGAGTACGTGGAGGCCATCGTCGGCCTCGGCCAGATCGCCCTGGACGCCGGCCGACTGGTCGAGGCCCTGCGCCTCCTGGACCAGGCCATCGAGCTGGAACCCACCCGCGCCGAGGCCCACCTGGGCCGCGGCCGCACGCTGGAGGCCCTGGGCCGCCCCGGAGAGGCCCTGGCCGCATACTTCCGCGCCCTGGAAACCTCGCCCGACCTAGCCACCGCCGCCGTGAGGGTCGCCACCATCCAGATGGAGCAGAACCAGCTGGACCAGGCGCTCGTGAGGCTCGACGACGTGCTGGAGCTCATCCCCAACGACCCCGAGGCCCACGCCCTGCGAGGCCGCGTGCACCTGGCGCTGAGGCAGGTCAAGCCCGCCGTCGACGACCTCAAGTTCGCCGCCGACAGGCTCCCCGAACGCCCCGACGTGTTCTTCGCCCTGGCCCTCGCGCTCGAAGCCGCCGCCCGCCAGCCCGACGCCCTCAAGGCCGCCGAGACCGCCAGCAAGCTCGCCCCCGAATGGAGCGAGGCCCGCGAGCTCTCGGCCAAGCTCAGACGCTGAAACGAACCCACAACGGACCCGACGCCCTCACCGGCTTTGCGCCGAATTCCGGGGAAATCGGTCCCAAAATTGGGTTCGTTCTGCGATTTCCCACGTTTCACGATCCCTCGTCCCCGCCGGGCCCTACCTCATCACGAGAGAGCGGCCCGACCCCTCTCATCGTGAGAGCCGGGGGAAACGATCACCGTGTTTGCCCCGGCCCGTCTCTCCTCAATGTCGCGCGGGCGTCCCTGCCCCTCGGGGAGATTCTCTACGAGCAAGGTGGGATCGGTGTAGGCCGTGCGAAAAGATTCCGGGCGGTGGCCCTCCTTCGCGGCGATCGGCGGCGGGGAGCCCTTCGATAGTATCGGGAGGCGTGGGGCCTCCGAGCACCTTGCCGGCTCGTTGACAATCGGGACCATCACGACGGGCTCGGCCCGGCGATCGGGGAACCCCTTCGGCGCGAAAACGTGAATTTGCAGAACGAACCCATTGGGGCCGCCCGCGTCGCGAGGCCCGATTGCGGTATCTGCTTTGGGGGCAGGGTTTTAGGTTTCGTCTTTGGGGCGGCCCAAGGGGGAGGCGACGGGAAAACGAACCCAAAACGAACCCAAAACGAAGCCAATTTGCGGCCTCTCCGGGGAAAACGAACCCATTGCGCCGGGGGCCTCCAGGGAGAGGTTTCGTCCACGGCGACCGGGGATGGCCCCTTATCGGATCAGCTCCAGGGGGAGCCTGAACGCCCCGGCGAAGAATCCCACGGCGCCTTCGGCCACGGCCACGGTGGGGTCGATCTGCACGGTGGGCTGGGCGATCGTGCCCGTCACGCGGAACTTCAGGAGTCGGTTCTGCAGGTAGTTGCCCAGGCGGGCGAAGGCCACGTTGCGTCGCCCCACGGCGTCGCCCAGGCCGGGGATCAGGGCCACGAGCGCCTGGCCGGTCTGGCCGATGATCTGGTTGGTGTTGACCAGGACCTGCAATTCCAGGTGCTGGTCGAACCCCACGGTGCCCGTGGCGTGGAGCTGCACGAGCTTGCCTTCGAGCGTGAGGGTGTCGATCACGATCTGGCGGTTGACGATCCCGGCCTTGAGCTGCCCCTGGTCGAACGTCCCGCCCCGGGCCGAGCCCAGAAACCGCTCGATCTCGCGGAACACGGGCAGCTCGAAGAGCGAGGCCGCATCCAGGTTCAGGTCGATCCGCCCGCGATAGCCGTCGGGCTTCGCGGGGTCGGCCCCGTTGACCGAGATCTTGCCCGAGACCTTGCCCGAGGCCGGACGGCGGGCGTCGGTCAGCACGCGGGCCACGCTCTCCACGTCCACCGCGCCCACTTGAAGGTCGGTGGTGAAGGATCGGTCGGTGCCGATGCCGAACCTGGCGTCTCCGGTCAGCCTCCCGCCGGCGATCCGCCCGCTCCATCGCCTCACGCTCAGGGCCCCGAGGTTGCCGTTGGGGGCGTATTGCAGCTCGATCGGGGCGCGAAGCTCGGACACGGGGAAGCCGAAGAGCGTGGCCCGGCCCACGCTGAACTCGCCCGAGGCGCGGAAGGCTTCGGCCAGGGTTCCCGCCAGCCGGAAGCTGCCCGTGCCGTCGATCGCCGCCGCCAGCGTGGGCTGGATCGCCAGCGCCCGGGCCAGCGAGGCGCGGTCGATGTCCAGGTTGAACTCGATGCGGTTCGCCCCCTGCGCGGGGGTGGACCCGACGACCGATCCCCGCGCGATCCCGCCCACCACGTCGCCGCCCAGGTCGTCCACCCGCCAGCCGGTGGGCGTGAGCGTGACGTTGCCCTTGAGCGTCCCGAGCGGGAAGTCGGCGCCCCACTTCAGGTCGCGGACCTCGGCCTTGCCGCGAGTCCGCAGGTCGTTCGCCCGCAGGTGGGTGAGGAGATTGGCGTCGATCGCCCCGGTGCCCTGGAGGTCGGCGAGGGCCCCGGTCACGCCCAGGAGCTTCCACAGGCCCGAGAGCCGGAACCCCACGGCGCGGAAGGTGGCGCTGAGCTCGCCCGGGGCCTCGCCCCGGATCGGCAGGGACCCCACGAGCTGCATCTTCCCGCCCAGGGATTCGGCGTAGAGGTCCAGGTTCAGGCCCCCCTCTCGGGCGGTGGCCACGACCTGGAGGTTCTTCGCCCCCACGCCGTTGACGGTGAGGTCGGGCGCCGAGGCGGTGAGCTTGCCGACGGCGATCGGCTCGCCGGGCTTGGGCCTGGTGCGGATCATGAACTCGGCCTGGCCGTCGACCTTGCCGGTCATCGGCGGGATGCCCCCCAGGCGGTCGGCGGCCCCCGCCACGTCGACCTTGCGGAGGGTGGCCGAGCCGGTGATCGGGGCCTCGCCGCGCAGGGGGATGCGGGCCTCGGCCGCGATCGATCCGCCTTGCGGGCGGGCCTCGCGGATGGAGAGGAGCATCTGGTCGCCCTCCGTCCTCCACTTCAGGGGGAGGTCGCCCAGGTTGGCGGGCCCCGCGCGGAAGCTCTTGAGGAGGCCCTCGCCCTCGATCGACCATTCCAGGGGCTGGAGCGTGCCCCTGGCCTTCGTCACGGCGTTGAGCTTGCCCCCCACGGGCGAGGGCCGGGGGACCGAGGGGAGGAAGGCCAGGACCCTCTCCAGGTCCCACCCCGCCACGTCGAGCTCGGCCGAGAACGCGCGAGGGGGGCTCACGTCGAGCCCGAGATTGGCCTTCAGCGGCTGCCCGCCCAGGCTCGCCGCGAGGTCGGGCAGGCTCAGCCGCCCGTCCTTGAGCGCGAAGGCGGTGGCCACGCGGTCGAGCGAGGCCCCGCGAGAGGCGAGCTTCGCGGCGTCGGCCTTCCCCCCGACGGTCCAGGCCGCGGGGTCGTCCAGTTTGGCAACCGGGGCCCCGGCGTCGAAGCTGAACGTGGCGAGCCCCTGGATCGCCGGGATCCGGTCGCGGACGGGCACGAGCAGCTCGCCCACGGGCACGGACTGCCCCTCGAAATGCGTCTCCAGGCGGCCCGGGGGGGAGAGCTCGGCATGCAACCGTCCCCGGAATCCGCCCGGGGGCAGAGGCCCGTCGGCCTCCACGGGCTCGGTCGGATCGGGCGGGTGCCCGGCGTCGCTCTGGGGGCGATCGACGAGCCGACCCCGGAAGTCCGTCAGGTCGAGCACGCCGTTCTCCAGGTCGACCTGGGCCTGCAGCTGGCCGAGGTCCACGCCGTCGATGAACGCCCCCCGGAGCGTGGCCTGGCCGTGGAAGGCGTAGAGCTTCACGTCGCGGATCGATCCCAGGGGGATCGTGGCCCGGGCCTTCAGCGAGAGCCGCCCCGCCATGGGCACGGGAACCGGGATCTTCAGGGCGTGCAGGCGGGCAAGGACCTGGGTCAGGTCCACGTCCTCGAACTCGACCTCGGTCGAGATCGTCTTGGGGAGCACGAATCCCCCGCGGGCGGATGGCGGCGTAGCCTGCGTAGGCTTCGGCGTAACGGGCGTAGGGGGTGGAGTCTGGAGGCCGATGAGCATGGGGACGATGGCGTACGGCGGGAGCATGGCCCCGGAGGTGTCGCCGGTCTTCGTCTCGTACTTGAGGTCCTCGCCGTCGGCCTTCATGGCGATCTTGAAGGATTTGACCGCCACCCCGCCGATCGTCCCGCCCTCGACCACGGCGTCGCCCGACGACCCGGTCAGGTCCGCGCCGTCGGGCGTGAGGGCCACGCGGAGCTGGATCGATCCGGTGAGCCGCCCGGTGAGCCCGGCGTCGGCCAGGTGCCACGACGGAGGCGTAAGCCCCACGTCCACGCCCTTGAGGTCCAGTCGGAGGTCGAATCGCGGGGGCTTCTGCGAGAAGTCGAGCGTGCCGGCGGCGGCGATCGTCCCGCCGATCGACTCGCCCCGCAGGTCGCGCAGGTGGACCACGTCGCGATCCACGATCATCGACCCGGTGGCCCGTTCGGCCACGAGTCCGAGCGTGGAGAGCTGCAAGGTCGCCCCGTGGAAGGTGCAGGTGGTCTTGACCTGCGGGTTCTCGCGGGTGATCAGGTCCACGACGATCGCGACCGGTCCCCGCGGGTCCACGTGCGTCCATACGTCCAGGGGGACGAACGGGATGCGGGCGATCTTCTCGGGCGTCACGTCCAGGGGGCCGTCGCTGCGCAGGGAGATCTCCCCCCGCTTGAAACCCGGGTCGAACCGGCCGGAGGCGGTCCACCGGCCCCAGAGCGGGTCGCGGGTCTCGGCCGACAGGACCTCCTCGGCGCTGCCCTTGCCGGTGGCGAGCGTGGCCTGCACGGGTCCGATGGTCATCTCGGGCCGTCCGTCCTGGCGGAGGGTCACGCGTCCCTCTTTAACGACCACATCGGGCACGGCCGAGGCGTCGCCCCCCCCGCCCTTCACGGGCGGAAGGGTGAGCAGGCGGCCGTGCTCGTCGATCCGGAACACGATCTCGGGGCGTTCCAGCACGATCCGGTCGGGCAGGAAGCGGGCCCTGAGGATCTTGCCGATGGAGAGGTCGGTCTCGACCCTCGCGGCGCGGGCCCAGATCGGCGAGCCCCGCCCGGGGCCTTCGCCCAGGGCCAGGTTCTTGACCCCCGCCGACGTCGTATTCAGCCACCACCCCCGGAACGTCACAAGTCCGCCATAACGGGCCTGCAACTGGCCGCGGATGATCGGCGGGACCACCAGATAGCGCACGGACAGGCCGACGCCCAGCACAACGAGCAAGGCCAGGCCGATTCGCTTCCAGATTCGGGCGGAAATACTCATGCGAGGACAGGTCTCCCTCGTGGAACGAAAATCGTTGACGTCCGTGTCTCGGTGCGGCCTGGAGGCGAACCGTGTGCCGATCCGGTCGAAGAGTTTAGCGCAAAGGGCGGGGAGGGGACGCCGAGGTGGTACAGAGGGAGAGGATTCCAGGGGGCAAATTCCCCATTCCCGACACGATCTTCTCCGCGTGCTGGGCGTTCCCTCCCCGTCCTCGGCGTGAAACGCATTGGACCCTTCCCGCGGGTGGCCCCGGGCGGGTATTCTAAGAGACTCGGCGACGATGCGCGAACAGGATCTGCGATTCCGGCGTATACGCCCCAATAATCTCGGTCGGTGGGCGAACGTCTGCTAGAGGAGGAACTCCGACCATGTCATACGGCGGTAGCGCGGATGCAACCGGGATCCAGGTCACTTTCCTGGATCAGACGGGTGCGAAGTCGGTGAAGGCTGTGATCGCGTTCAGCGTCCCGGTCAGCCGAATTTTGCCCAATATCATCACGAAAATGAATCTGCCCACGACCAGCCCCGACGGGCAGCCGATGAGCTATTCGCTCGACCACAAGGAGGGCGGGCGCAGGCTCTTAGAGAGCCAGACCCTGCTCGAAGCCGGCGTCCAGAACGCCGACCACCTGATCGTCTATCCGGAAGTCGTCGCGGG
>JANOBY010000729.1:0-5041 GCA_031411935.1 Planctomycetales bacterium
CAGGTGACGATGAGCCGCATCGTGTCTGTTCTTGACCATTTTCCTGATTCTAAGGTAAAAGTAGGTAATACTTTGCCGTTCCACCTCGATCCACACCCCCGTCCCTCGCTCGTCTCAATTCTGACGTTGGGGAGATTCCTACGTGTTGCGGAACCTTCTTCGCACAGCCCGGCTTGGCCCGGTGGCCCTGGTCCTGCTGGCCTCGGCCGCCTCAGCCCAGAACCGGCTCCCGCCGCTCCTGCCGCCTCGTCCCGCTCCCGAACCGATCAAGGAAGTCGCGCTGGGGGAAACCCTGGCGACCCACCCCATCCCCCGGACCGTCCCCGGGCCGAGCTGGATCGCCGTCGATCCCTCCCCGATGCCCCTGGACCGCAAGGACATCTGGATCCTCGAATTTGCCTTCAAGCCCCTGCGGATGATTGACGTGGACATCCCGGGCAAGGGGCGTCGCAAGGTCCATTACCTCTACTATCGCGTGGTCAACCGCAGCGGCAAGCCCCGCATGTTCGTGCCCCAGTTCACCTTGGTCACCGACAATGGAAAGCGGTACGGGGACTCTGTCCTGCCGCAGGCCGTGAAGAACATCCAGGCCCGCGAGGACCCCACGAAGGACCTCCTGGGCGCGGTGACCGTGACCGGCATGATCCCGCCCAGCACGAAGAACGGCGTGGACGACGCCGTGTTCGGCGTGGCCGTGTGGGACAACGTGGACCTCGCCGCCAACGGCTACAAGATTTTCGTCCAGGGCCTTTCCGACGGCTACTACGAGGTCAAGCCGCCCGACGACGGCAAGCCGTATACCCGTTACAAGGCCGTGCGCATCGACTTCGCCCGCCCCGGCGACGAGTTCAAGGCCAACGAGCGCGAGATCCGCCTGCTCGACCCGCCCTACGAGTGGGTCTATTACCCCTGACCTGCCCCCGAGGAACCCGGCACATAGGCGACCGGATCGCGTTGGCCGACCGCGGCGAACGCGTCCAGTCGCAGACGGCACGAGTCGCACCGTCCGCACGAAAGGCCCTCGGGCGTGGGGTCGTAACAGCTATGCGTGAGACCATAATCCACGCCCAGCGCCAGTCCCATCCTGATGATCTCGGGCTTGGTCAGCGAGATGAGAGGGGCATGGACCGCGAATCGGCCTGTTCCCTCCACCCCGGCCTTGGTGGCGAGATTGGCGAGCGCCTCGAAAGCACGCAGGTACTCGGGGCGGCAGTCCGGGTAGCCGGAGTAGTCCACGCAGTTCACGCCCACGAAGATGTCGAACGCCCCGAGCGACTCGGCCCAAGCCAGGGCGAAGCTGAGCATGATCGTGTTTCGGGCCGGCACATAGGTGATCGGAATCCCGTGGGCCATCTCGTCGGTCTCGCGATCCACGGGCACCGGGATCTCGGCCGTCAGGGCACTCCCGCCGAACGCCCGCAGGTCGATCGTCTGCTCGACGTGGCGGGCGACTCCCATGGCCTGGGCCACCCGGCGGGCCGAATCCATCTCGATTGCATGCCGCTGCCCATAGAAGAGCGTGAGGGCGTAAACGTCGAAGCCCTGGGCTTTCGCCTCGGCCAGCACGGTGGTCGAGTCGAGCCCTCCACTGAGGAGGACCACGGCTTTACGATTCTCGTTCATGATGCCTTTTCTCCTCCATCCAAGGCCCATCCCCAGGAATAACCCGGAGACCCCGAGCGATGACCGCCGACGAACTCCGCTCGATCCAATCGCCGCTGAAGCTCAGGTATCGCGACGATCCCGCCAGCGCCCTGATTACCATGAAAGCCCGCGGGACCTTGCTTCCCGAGCAGCTCGCCTGCCGGCTTGAACCCCGGGACACGCGTCCCGAGGCGGGCCTGCACCCGGCCGCCGGGGGCGACGGGTCTTGGGCCTGCTCGGGAGAAATCCTGCTCGATGCCCTGGTCGCCTGCGCGGGGGTGACGGTTTGCGCGGTCTCCACAGCGATGGGCTTGAATCTTCGGTCGGGGACGATCGACGCCGAGGGGGATGCTGACTTTCGGGGCACGCTCGGCGTGGAGCGGAGCGTGCCGGTCGGGATCTCTCGCGTGAGGCTGCACATCGACCTGGATTCGGACGCCTCCCCCGATCAGCTCGCCACCCTCCTGAAGCTCACTGAACGTTATTGCGTGATCTACCAGACGCTCCAGGCGTCCCCCGCGGTCGAGGCCGCGATCACGGCCTCGGGCGGGGAGCCTGCGTCGTCCTAAACGTAGCGGGTCACGCCGGGCCGGGGCACCTCGCGCTTGGGGGCGTCGCCCCAGGTGTAGGCGGCGGGGCTCAGGTTCTCCTGCGAGTTCAGGGCCATGTCCCAGGTGATCACCTGGCCGGTGTAGGCCGCCATGCGTCCCATGATCGCGAGCAAGGTGCTGCGCGAGGCGTACAGGCCGTTGTTGATCGGCGTGCCGCTGCGGATCGCGGCGAACATCTCGTCGTGCTCGGTCTGGTACATGTCGTTCTTGGCGTCGCGGTCGCGGTATCGCCAGTTGGTCTCGCCCGTGATCTTCGAGCCGAACACGTCGCACTGCCCCTTGGCGCCCAGGATGAAATCCTTCACCCGCCCCTCGGCCCCCTTCCAGTGCCGGCACTGGTGGTACCCGCGGACGTTGTTGGGGTATTCGTAGACGAGCGAGAAGTGGTCCCAGATGTCGCCGTACTGCGGCTCCACGCGGCTCGACCTTCCGCCCACGCCGAAGCACTGGATCGGGGGTTCGTCGCCCAGGGCCCAGCCCATGGTGTCGATCCCGTGCACGGCCTGCTCGACGATGTGGTCGCCCGAGAGCCAGCAGTGGTAGTACCAGTTGCGCATCTGGAGCTCCATGTCGGAGCCGACCTCCTCGCGGGTCTTCTTCGGCTCCCACACGCCCGCGGAGTTATACGTCGTTTCGACGGCCACGATGTCGCCGATCGCCCCTTCGCGAACACGCTTCATGGTCTCGCGGCGGGGGTTGTGATACCTCCAGCAGAGCCCCGAGACGACCGAGATATTTTTGGCCTTGGCCTCCTCGCAAAGAGCCAGGACCTTGCGAACGCCGGGGGCGTCGGTGGCCACGGGCTTCTCGACGAACGAGTGGATGCCCTTGTTGACCGCGTATTCCAGGTGCATGGGGCGGAAGTGCGGGGGGGTGGTCAGGAGGACCACGTCCACCTGGTCGATCACGTTCTTGTAGGCGTCGAAGCCCACGTAGCGGCGGTCGGCGGGCACGTCCACGCGGTCGGAGTGGGGGGACGACTTGAGCGCCGCGAGGCTGTTCTCCAGGTACTCGGGGAAGGCGTCGGCCATGGCCACGAGCTTCACATTCTTGTCGGCGGCGAGCGCCTGCTCGGCCGCGCCCGTGCCCCGGCCGCCGCACCCGACGAGCCCCACCTTCAGCGTGTCGCTCCCGGCGGCATGGGCCACGCCCATGAGGTTGAGCGTCGAGGTGCTCGCCGCGATCGCTCCCGTGGTCATCAGGAAGGATCGCCGATGGGTGGTCTTCTCGCGCATGGGAGAACCTCTGCGGAAGGAAGGAGGGTGGGCGGGACGGCCGCTGGGGCCGCGCACTTCATATTGTGTCGTGCACGCGGGGCGAACGCAACGACCGCGTGATTCTGGCGGGTCGGCCCGAGGCTTGCAAGAAGCGCGATTGCAAATCGAACCTCAAACCGGATATGCTCGTGCTTTGTTGACGAGGCTCGACCCTCGGCGGGTTTTCACGCTCATCAGTTCAGGATCGGACGCGAATCATGGCACATAAGAAGGGTCAGGGCTCGAGCCGCAACGGCCGCGACTCCAATCCCCAGATGCTCGGCATCAAGCTCTACGGTGGCCAGTACGCCAAGGCCGGCAGCATCGTCTGCCGTCAGCGCGGCACCCGCTGGAGGCCCGGCAAGAACGTCGGACTCGGTCGCGATTACACGATCTTCTCGCTGATCGAGGGCACCGTCCGCTTCGATCAGGACGGCCGCCGCATCAACATCGACCCCATCGCCGTCTCGGTCTGAGCAGAGCCGCGTAAGATCTCGTTCGTGATCTCCGACCGTTCGCCCCCCCAAGGAGTTCGAGTCCGGCCCACACCCTCCCTCCCGCTCCGGTCCTGACCCCCGAGTCTTCTCCATGTTTGTAGATCGCGCGACGCTGTATGTGAAGGGCGGAGACGGAGGCAACGGCTGCATCAGTTTCCGCAAGGAAAAGTATGTGCCGCGAGGCGGGCCGAACGGGGGGGACGGCGGCGACGGCGGGCAGGTCATCCTGCGAGCCGTCGACGGGATCACGAACCTTGCCCACCTGTCCAACCAGAAGCACTGGAACGCCGACAAGGGCGAGCACGGGCAAGGCTCGGACTGCACCGGACGCCGCGGAAAGGACACCGTGATCGAGGTGCCCGTCGGCACGATCGTCCGCGACCGCGACCGCGGCCACGTCTTGCGCGACATGAAGGCCGTGAACGACACGGTCGTGGCCGCCAAGGGAGGGCGCGGAGGTCATGGCAACGCCTTCTTCAAGTCGGCCACGAACCGGGCGCCTCGCCAGGCCGAGAAGGGCGGGCTGGGCGAGGATCGCTGGATCTCGCTCGAACTCAAGGTGATCGCCGACGTGGGGCTCGTGGGGCTGCCCAACGCGGGCAAGTCCACGCTCCTCTCACGCATCTCACGGGCCCACCCCGAGATCGCCGACTACCCCTTCACGACCAAATACCCTAACCTCGGAACGGTGCACGCCGGCGAGGACGGGGCGTTCGTCGTCGCCGACATCCCGGGCCTGATCGAGGGGGCACACCTGGGCCACGGGCTCGGGCATGAATTCCTCCGCCACGTCGAGCGGACTCGCGTGCTCGTCCACCTCGTCGATGTGGCCCCGCTGGACGGCTCGGATCCGGTGGAAAACTACCGAACCATCCGCGGGGAGCTTGAGCACTACTCCCCCGCCCTGGCCACCCGGCCCGAGTTGCTGGTCTTCACCAAGCTGGACCTCACGGGCGCCGAGGACGCGGCGAAACGGATCACCGAGGCGCTTTGCCGCGACGCCATCCATATCTCCGCGGTGACGGGCCAGGGC
>JANOBY010000730.1:0-2992 GCA_031411935.1 Planctomycetales bacterium
GGGCGACCACGATCTCCCCCTTGTTGGCATCGAGGAAGTACACGCGGATCGTGATGCCGCTCTGCCCAAGATAGATCACCCTCTTTAAGGCGATCTTCTTCTTCTGGTCGTTGCCGGGGGACTTGTCGGGCGTGGGGTCGGGCCCGAGGTCCGCGGCGAGCAGGGCCCGGACATCGCCGACGAAGGCCCCCCTTGCCGCCGTGTTGGGATCGACCGCCGGGGCGGTCTCGCCCTTTTTCGGCGTGGCCTTCTTGGCCTTCACCCTGCCGAGCACGTGGAGTCGCATGGGGGGCAAGGCCGGGGGCTCAGCGCCTGCCTGGGCCTCGGCGGTGGGCGGAGGAGCGGCCGCGGGCGCGCCCAGGAAGGTCGCCGTCAGGTCATACATGCCGGGCTGCTCGGTCAGGAGCAGCTTGCCCTCTTCCATGGGCTTGGGGGGGCGAACGTACACGTTCAGTTCCTTGAACTTCCCCTGCGCAGGAGGTTGCAGGAAGCTGTTCAATTTCTGGTCGTATTTCATCCGCGTGAGCGTGGCCTCGAGCCGGGACTCGTAGAGCCTTTCGCCGCATCCCGCAAGCAGGATCCCTGTGGCCGACGCCAGCAGCGCCCAGATCCGATTCATGGTCCGACCCTTCCATCAAAGCCTAGCCGCATCCGGGCTCGTCTCGCCCCATGACTTTCGGGTCAGACGCGTGTCTTGTCAAGAGACCGGCGCTCGCTTGCCATGAGAACCCGGCTTCGCGCAAGCTTAAGGACGAAACATCGCCCTTAACGAGGAGTCTGCCGCCTTGGTCCAGCTGATTGCGATGATCAAACCGTTCCGCGCCCGCTCGGTGCTCGCCGCCTTGGAGAGCGTCGGGATCCTGGGCGGGACCGTGCGCGAAGTCATGGGGTACGGCCGCCAGAAAAACCGGCTGCATCGCTACCTCGGCAGCGAGTACAACGCCTCGTACCTGCCCAAGGTCGAGCTCACCCTGTTCGTGCCCGACGAGGAGGTTCAGGCGGCCATCCGGGCCATCGTGGGGCAGGCCCGGACCGGCCGGATGGGAGACGGCAAGATCATCGTCCTGCCGTGTCGCAAGGAATACGCCTCGTGGTGAGCCCCCCCTGCCTATCCCGGGGGGCGCTCCGGCACGACGTCAATCAGTGGGGCGTGGAGATCCAGAGCACCCGGCGGACTCGCTGGCCGTTCTCGCCCGCCTTCAGGTCTAGCAGGACGGTCGAAGGATCGAAGTCGGGATTCTCGGCCCGCAGGACGATGTACCGGCCCGACCGGCCGAACCAGCGGACGATCGGCTGGCCCTCGACCCAGGCCACGACCAGGGTATCCTGCAGGGCGTTGAGGTCTTCCTCGGAATCGGAGAAGGCCACGTAGGCACCGTCGGCGACCATGGGGGCCATGGCGTCGCCTTCCACCCGGATACAGCGGTAATCGCGACGGGCCGCGAGCCACTCGCGCTGGGCCGCCATGTAGCGGGGCCCCGAATCCTGCGTGAGCCGTTCCTGGTCCGAGCCCTCGACGCGGATTAGGACCACGTCGTCGGTATCGCCGTCAAGCTCGGCGGGCAAGCCCGCGGGATTCGGCTTGGCTCCCTTGTTTTCGAGGCGATGCAAGGCCGTTCGCAGCAGAGCTTCGACCGAATCCGACCCGTTCAGGACCGGGACGGAGGTGCGGAAACGGGGCCCCTTGCCGTGCAGGAGCCAGAGCGGCTCGACCGAGGTCAACTCGACGAACCGCAGCATGACCTCGGCCGGGACCGTCACGCCCGACTCGTAGTTGTACCAGGTGCGGATCGGGAGCCCGAGGCGACGGGCCATCTCCGAACCGCCACGCTCTCCGTGCAGTTCAATACGGATTTCCCGTAATCGCTCGGATAAGTGACTCTTGACTCGGACGGATTCGGGCAGGTTTTTTCGGCGTGCCATCGAACGTGGTCCCCGGGTGCATAACCTTGGACGACGGTGAACGTCGACGCCTCACTGCGCCGGACCACCGCGGCTCGCCAGCATCGGGAGCCCATGTATGTTATTTATAGCGTTGAATTGGATTTGTCAACGATTCACACCGCCAGGGCGTCGATTCTTGTGGACATCTTTACGCAAGTTCTATCGCATATCCGCAAATACGAAAAATGCGGACGCGGGGGCACTGATCTTTGGAAGGTAAGGGCGGAGGGCCGGGTCACATCTTGTCTTCGTCATCGAGTTCGATATTAAGCAGATAATCGGCGACGGCGTCCTCGCTGAGCTCGATCGTCGCGTCGTCCTGGGAGGTCGTCGCGGCGGAGGGCTTCCTGGCCGGTGCGAGCTTCTGGTTCGTGGGCTCTTCCTCGTCCTGGAGCTCGATGAGGTCGTCCCCCTCGATGGCCCCGGCGATGGCGGTGTCGCTGGGCTTGCCGTGGGCCGGAAGGGGCGAGGTGCCGGGCATGAGGACGGTGTCCTCCTGACGTTCCACGCGGAACTTGACGGAGCCCACAGTCAGCTCGTCGCCGGGCTCGAGCACGCGCTGGTCGGCGATCTTTTTGCCGTTGACCAGGGTCCCGTTGGAGCTGCCCAGGTCCTTGACCAGAAGCAGCCCCTTCTTCTCGAAAATCTGGCAGTGCTTGCGGCTGACCTGCGACGAGGCGATCCTCAGCTGGCAGTCCTGCTGGCGGCCGACGGTCATCACGCCGGCTCCGACCTTCAAGAGTTGGCTGGCACTCCGCCCCTGCACCACAACGAGCTGGAAACCCATGGTCGAAAGTCCTCGCCCCACCCCGATACGCTGCGTCTGATCATGAAGTGCCCAGTGGATAGGCTATCCGGTCAAAGCCCTCTACGCAAACGATTTCGGTCCTTAGCCAGGGGGCTCGGGACCATTTTCCGGGACAACCCGCTTGCAATCCTCGGGCGGGCCCCTATACTCGATCTTGCGTCGCGGGGATGAGATCGCCAGGGACCTCCGGCTCGGAGCCCTTCGATCTGATCCTGGTGAATTCGAGGCGGGAGTAGCTCA
>JANOBY010000731.1:0-2331 GCA_031411935.1 Planctomycetales bacterium
GCCTCTGTCGTCTGGTCGTGGATCTGACCACGACGACCGCTCAGCCCGAACCGCCGGGGGTCTCCTTCCATGCCGCGTCCCACACCTTCCCGCCGATCACGACCGAACCGGCACCGGCTCGTGTGGGAAGCCCTCGAGGGCCGATGCGTGCTCTCGGGCATCCTCTTCACCGACCCCGCGCCGGGAGCCCTGCTGGCGCAATCGCCGTCGGCCTACCGCGTCGTGTTCGACGTGCCCGTGGCCGAGTTCTCGGTCGGGTTCACCGACGTGGTGATCGATCGCGTGGAGAGCGACGGTTCGACCACTCGCGCGTTCGACGAGGCGAACCTGCCTTACCCCACGCTCGAGGAGAACGGCACCACGCTGGTCTTCACCCTCAACACGAGCCTGCAACCGGGCCACTACCGGATCGTGCTCGCGGGCGAGTCGATGCTCTCGGCCGAGGACGGCACCCCGCTGGGCCCGCTCGACGGCCTGGACCAGCCCCTGAGCGAGTTCACGATCGCCCGGCCCGGCGCGACCTTCGCCGACGCGCAGGACCTGGGCACCGTCGGGCCGCAGACGGTCAACGCGCGGGGATCGCTGGACCTGGAGGCCAACCCCGCCGAGGTGAAGCTCTACAGGTTCACCCTGGCCCCGGGGCACTTCTGGAGGCTCGGGCTCTCGGCCACCGCCCAGCGCGAGGGCTCGGACCTGAACGCCGCGATCACGCTGTTCGATGCCTCGGGCCGGGTCCTGGCGAGCAACGACGTGGGGCGGCCCGACGCCCCGGCCGACCCGTTCCTGTTCCGGGGCCTGGCCCCCGGCGTCTACTTCGTGGGGGTCTCGGGCTCGGGCAACCTGGCCGGTCAGGGCGGCGGATACGACCCGATCACCGGCCTGGCGGGCGATGCCGACGCCCAGCCCGGCGGCAGCTTCCTGCTGGAGATGGTGGCCGACGAGGCCGACCTGCCCGGCGCGGTGACCGACTTCCGCGTGAACCACTCCGACGCGCTCGACCCCACGCCCACCGGCTTCACCCTGAGGTTCTCCAACCGGCTGGACCTGGGCTCTTCGGGCGAGGAGGTCTTCCAGAATTCGAGCGCGGGGCTCGAGGTCGTGGACCGGGCCGGCACGACCTGGCCGATCGCCGCCACGGCCTACGACGAGGCCCAGGGCACGCTCCGGTTCCTCTTCCGCGACCGCCTGCCGAAGGGCAAGTACACGATCCGCCTGAGCGCCTCCAACCCGCTGATGGACCTGGCCGGGCACTCTCCGACCTCTCGCGGGATGCCCCAGGGCGTGCTCGCCACCTTCGCCGTGGGGCCCGACGCCCGCGCCCGGGGGGCCGACGGCAAGCTGGCGTTCTCCTGGGCCGTGGCCAAGGCGAATCGCGGGGGCAAGCCCGACGCATCCGACGGGTCCACGCCGACCGAGGACCTCGGCGCGCTCACGCCCGATCTGGCGGCCGAGGGGATCGCCCGCGGAGCCACGCTCGAGCCCGGCGGGAGCGTGGTCTATCGCTTCGTGAGCCTCTATCGCGAGTTCTACCGCGTGGCCCTCAACGCCCAGGGCGGCGCGGTCACCGTGGAGATCCTGGGCGGCCCGACCGACCTGACCTCCGCGTTCGACGCCTCCTCCGAGGCGCAGGACCACACCTTCCTGGCCGACCTGGCACCCGGCGAGTACTTCCTGAAGATCACGGCGACCGGCGACCGGCCCGCGACCTTCCGGGCGGACATGAAGAGCCCCGACCTGAGCTGGGATTCGCTGATGGCCAACGGACTGGGCCAGGGCCCCGCGCTGGGGTTGCGGCTCGTTTCGAGCGACTCGCCCACGAGCTTCGCCTCGAACGTGGTGGGGTCCAGCGTGCTGATGGTCGCCCCGATCGCCGTGGCCCCCGCGGGCCCCACGGCGGGGCCGCTCGCCCCGGGGGCGTTCTCGACCGACGGGTTCGACCCGAGCCCCGGCCCGGGGACCGGCCTGAGCCCCGATACGTCGGTGGTGGCCTCGCCGCAGCCTTCGACCTACACCTACACGATGAACGCCGGCCAGGCGGGGTTCGGCTCCCCGCTGGACGTCACGCAATCGCTCATCGGCCAGCCCGACGCCGAGGCCGACTCGGTCGCGGCCGTGGGCCCCGAGACCGTGGGCAACAGCGTGGCCCTGGCCTCGGTCGGAGGCATCCCCGCGCAGGCAAGGGCCGTTCGAAGCAACCGACCCCGCCCCTCGTTCACCACGAACAAGAACCCCGAGAAGCCCGAGATGCCCGGGGAGCAGGGGGCCGAGGCCCAGGGCTCGGCGGAGGCCCCGCCCGCCGAGGGCGGCGACCCCGAGGCCTCGGGCATGAGC
>JANOBY010000732.1:0-1692 GCA_031411935.1 Planctomycetales bacterium
GCGGAACCCGATGACGATCGCCTGCGAGGCGTCGGCCAGGAGGATGTCGCTCTCGGAGATCCCGCCCACGCCCTTCAGGAGGATGCGGATCGGGACTTCGGGGTTCTCGAGCTTGTCCAGCTCCTTGACCAGCGCTTCGAGCGAGCCCTGCACGTCGGCCTTGAGGATCAGGTTGAGGCTCTTGACCTTCTGCTGCGTGATGCTGTCGAAGAGGTTCTCGAGGGTGAGCGTGGGCTTCTCGATCAGGCTCGCTCCTCGGGTCCGTCCGCGACGGCTCTCGGCGATCTCGCGGGCCCGGGACACGTCGTCGAGCACGGCGAAGCGTTCGCCGGCGGTCGGCACCTCGTCCAGCCCCGAGACCTCGACGGGCGTGCTGGGCCCGGCCTCGGTCACGGACCGGCCCTTGTCGTCGAACAGGGCGCGGACGCGGCCGTAACCGTCGCCGCACACCATCACGTCGCCCACCCTCAGGGTGCCGTCCTGCACGATGACCGTGGCGACCACGCCGCGGCCTTCGGTCTTGGACGACTCCAGGCAGGTCCCCATCGCGGGGCGATTGGGGTTGGCCTTGAGCTCGTTGAGCTCGGCGATGGCCTCGAGCGTGGCGAGCAGGTCGTCGATCCCCTGGCCCGTGTGGGTCGAGGTCTTCACGACCGGCGTGTCTCCGCCGTACTCTTCGGGGATGAGCCCCTGGTTGGAGAGCTCGCCGAAGATCTTGTTGATGTTGGCGGCGTTGTCCACGCCGGGCAGGTCGATCTTGTTCAGGGCCACGACCACGGGGACCTCGGCGGCCTTCGCGTGGGCGATGGCCTCCTGGGTCTGGGGCATCACGCCGTCGTCGGCCGCCACGACCAGGACCACGATGTCGGTCACGTTTGCCCCACGGGCCCGCATGGCGGTGAAGGCCTCGTGACCCGGCGTGTCCACGAAGGCGATCTTCTTGCCGTCGTGCTCAACCTGATAGGCGCCGATGTGCTGGGTGATCCCGCCCGACTCGGTGGCCACCACGTTGGCCTTGCGGATCTTGTCCAGGAGCGACGTCTTGCCGTGGTCGACGTGGCCCAGGATGGTGATGATCGGGGGGCGAAGCACCATGTCGGCGGCTTCCCCCTCGTCCTCCATCGAGTCGTAAAGGTCGTCCTCGGCCGTTCGCTCGTGAACAATCTGCAGCTCGACGCCGAACTCCATGGCCAGTTCCATGGCGAGATCTTCGTCGATGCCCGCGTTGATCGTGTAGAGCTCGCCCTTGGAATTCATGAGGCTGCGGATGAGCTGGTTGCCCTTCACGCCGATCGCCTCGGAGAGGGTCCGCAGGGTGATGGGCGGCTCGATCTCGGCCTGGGTCTTGCGCTGAGGGGCATAGACCCCGCCTCGCTGACCTTTCTGATTGCGACGAGGGCCGCGGTTGCGTCCCCTGGCTTCTTCCTCGTCGGCCGTGAGCGCCGAGACCGGGACGGGCGAGCCGATCCCGCGGCGGGCGGTCGACCGTTCGTCCCTCTTGGCGCGGCGGCCGGCGCGGTCGGCGGCGGAACCCAGGCGACCGCCCGGCTTCCCCTTCTTGTCATCTTCCTCCTCGATCACCGGGGGCGGAGGAGGGGCCATGCCCGGGCCGAAATTGCCGGGAGGTCCGCCGGGAGCGGGCGGGCGACGCAGGCCGGGTGCCGCCGGACCGCGAGCGGCCATTCCGCCGGG
>JANOBY010000733.1:0-2653 GCA_031411935.1 Planctomycetales bacterium
ACGACCAATTTTGGCGCTCCCATCGCGGACAACCAGAACTCGCTCAAGAACGGGTTGCGCGGCCCGACCCTCATGGAGGACTTCATCCTCCGCGAGAAGATCACCCACTTCGATCACGAGCGCATCCCGGAGCGCATCGTCCACGCGCGCGGCTACGGCGCGCACGGCTTCTTCCAGGCGTACCCCGCGGCAGCGAAGCTCTCGCGGGCGGCGTTCCTCCAGGACCCGGCGGCGAAGACGCCGGTCTTCGTGCGCTTCTCCACCGTCGCCGGCAGCGAGGGGTCCGCCGATCTCGCGCGCGACGTGCGCGGCTTCGCGACCAAGTTCTACACCCAGGAGGGCAACTTCGACCTGGTGGGCAACAACATCCCGGTCTTCTTCATCCAGGACGCGATGAAGTTCCCCGACTTGATCCACGCGGCGAAGGAGGAGCCCGATCGTGGCTTCCCCCAGGCCCAGACCGCGCACGACAACTTCTGGGACTTCATCTCGCTCACGCCCGAGAGCATGCACATGATCATGTGGATCATGTCCGACCGCACGCTCCCGCGCTCGTTCCGGTTCATGGAGGGCTTCGGCGTCCACACCTTCCGGCTGGTGAACGCCAAGGGCAAGTCCACCTTCGTGAAGTTCCACTGGAAGCCCAAGCAGGGGGTGCAGTCGGTCGTCTGGAACGAGGCCGTGAAGATCAACGGCGCCGACCCCGACTACCACCGACGCGACCTCTGGGACGCGATCGGCGCGGGCGACTTCCCCGAGTGGGAGCTCGGCCTCCAGCTCTTCGACGAGTCCTACACCGAGAAATTCCCCTTCGACGTGCTGGACGCCACCAAGCTCATCCCCGAGGAAGAGGTGCCCGTCAAGCTCGTGGGACGGCTCGTCCTGGACCGCCATGTGGACAACTTCTTCCAGGAGACCGAGCAGGTCGCCTTCTGCACCCAGAACGTGGTCCCGGGGATCGACTTCTCCAATGACCCCCTGTTGCAGGGGCGGAACTTCTCGTACCTGGACACCCAGCTCAAGAGGCTCGGCGGCCCGAACTTCACGCACATCCCCATCAACGCGCCGAAGTGCCCGTTCGCCAACTTCCAGCAGGACGGCCACATGTCCATGCGCAACCCCGTGGGCCGCGTGAACTACGAGCCCAACTCGTGGTCGGGCGCCGACAAGAGCGAGCAGCCCGGCCCCCGCGAGAATCCCTCCACGGGCTTCCGCTCCTACCCCGAGCCGATCGACGGGCCCAAGATCCGCGCCCGGCCCGAGACCTTCTCGGACCACTACAGCCAGGCCCGGCAGTTCTACATCAGCCAGACCGAGACCGAGCAGTACCACATCGGCAACGCCCTGGTCTTCGAGCTGAGCAAGGTCGAGACCCCGGCCATCCGCGCCCGCGTGGTCTCGCACCTGCTGAACATCGACGAGCCCCTGGCGAAGAAGGTCGCCGAGGGCCTGCGCCTGAAGGAGATGCCGAAGGCCGCGACCCCTCTGCGCGAGCCTCGCAAGGACCTGAAGCCCTCGAACGCGCTGAGCATCCTCAAGAACCCGCCGAAGAGCTTCGCCGGCCGCAAGGTCGGGGCGCTCGTGACCGACGGGGTGGACGCCGACTTGCTCGCGGGGCTTCGCAAGGCCGTGAAGGCCGAGGGCGCCACGCTCAAGCTCGTGGCCCCCGAGGTCGGCGGGGTGAAGGACTCGGCCGGCACCTGGCACGACGCCGACGAGAAGCTCGAGGGCGGCCCCTCGGTCCTCTTCGACTCCGTGGCGATCCTGCCCTCGAAGGAAGGGGCCGAGCGCCTGGCCAAACTGCCCGCGGCGCGGGATTTCGTGGCCGACGCCACGGCCCACCGCAAGTTCATCGCCTACTCGGCGCACGCCATGCCCCTGTTCGAGAAGGCGGGCGTGGCCGGCAACATCGACGAGGGCTTCCTGCCCCTCAAGGCCTCCGCCGACTGCGACCGGTTCCTCGCCCTGTGCCGCAAGGTCCGCTTCTGGGACCGCAAGGACGCCGAGCGTTAATCCCCTCCCATCCAGGCCGAGGGTCCGCGCGTGCCCAGGCAGGCGCGGACCCTCGGCCCCTGGATCCTCTCCGCCAATCGCCTTCCCCACCTGGCTTGCCGCCCGCGCCCCCCTCGGGAGAGACCACCATGAGGCCCTGCAGCCGAAGATCCCTGCTCTCGATGATCGGCGTGACGCTCCCCTTCGGCCTCGGCGCAGGCGCCTCGGCGATGGCCGGGGCCGGAACGCCGAGCTTCACCCTGAGCTTCCGACCGTTCGAGGATTCCGTGCGCGAGGCCTTCTCCGCGCGCTCCCCGGGCGACGACTCCGCGTGCCGTCGCGTGGAGGTCGGGGAGTCCGACCTCGTGCGAGCGGGGGTCCAGGGCTGTCACAACGACCGCCCCTTCGCCGGATTCCCCGCCGGCCACCTGAGGATCGTGCGCACCGGCTCGGCCCCGGGCCCCCTGCACCTGGGAGTCCGCCTCTACGTGTCCACGGTCGAGATCGTGGCGACCAAGGGCCCCTGCCCCGAGCATTCGACCCGGCCGCTCGACTTCTCGACGCTCCCGCCCGCCCCCATCCTCTCCTGAATCAGCCTTCGCAAGGGTCCCGGACTCCTGCAGGCAGATCCCGCCCATTGTGAAGTCCCCCGTGGGGCAGG
>JANOBY010000734.1:0-1686 GCA_031411935.1 Planctomycetales bacterium
GTTTCCATCGCTTCAAAGGCGTCGGCGAGCTCGCCCGCCGCGATGCCCAGATCGGGGCGCCATTTGTCGCTCGCCTTGTTGCCCATCCATTCGGCGAAGCTTTCGTTGAGCCAGATGTCGGTCCACCATGTCGGCGTCACGAGATCGCCGAACCACTGGTGCGCGGTTTCATGCGCGACAACGGTGCCGAAGCTGCGCAGCTGCGACGTCGGCGCGCCGGGATCGAGGAGGATCAGGCTGTCCGAATAAAGGATCAGCCCGGCGTTCTCCATGGCACCGCCCTGGACGGGCGAGGCGATAAAATCGAGCTTTTCGTACGGATAGGGCGTCTGGAAATAATCTTCGAGGATAGCGACGATCTTGGGGGTTTCGGCGAGCGTCGTCGCCATGCGCGGCGTCTGGCCCTTGGTTGCGATGACGCGGAACTCGAGCGGAGTCTTGCGGACTGCATTGGCGGGGATGGTGGTACCGGCGATATCGAAGGGCCCGACGCCGATGGCGACCAGGTACGTCGGCAGCGGCTTCGTGGCGGCGAAGCGATGCGTGGTCATGCCGCCCACCGTGCTGACGCCGGTTTCGGGCGCATTGGCAACCGCCTTTACGGCCGACGGTGCGGTGATGTTGACGGTGAAGGGCGTCTTGAAGCCGGGTTCGTCGAAGCCCGGAAACATGCGGCGCGCGTCCAATGGCTCCATCTGCGTCCAGGCGTACCAATCATCGCCCACCTTGGCGCGGAACAGCCCTTCGGCGCCGGTGCGAAAGCCGGTGGTGTAATCGAAGTTGAGCGTCACCGGGCCGGCGGGAAGCGGCGACGCGAAATCGAGCCGGGCGACGCCCGACGGATCAACCTCGGTATATTTGGCGGTGATCGTCTTGCCGCCGGCGGTGGCCGACACCTTGCCGACGTCGAGCCCAAGGCCGTGGAGATAGACCTCGTTCGTCGGCGCCGCGACCTTGGTGTCGATCTCGGTATGGCCGGCATAGGTGGGTTTGGACGGATCGACGGTCAGATCGAGCCGATAGGCGGTGGGCGTGACCCCGGTGGGCAGCCGCCCGAGCGGGATCGGTGCGGCGCTGGCGGCGGTGGAAGCGAGGAGGAGGGAAAGCGCGAGCAGACGCATGGGAGACCTCATGATTGGCAGCTGATTCATGCAAATAGGGCAAGTGGATGGTCGCGCAAGGCGCGGTCGCGGGTCAACAGCCGCAAGCCTTCGACCTGGGCCTGGACGAGCAGGAGTTCATCGAAGGGGTCACGATGCGCAATGGGGGTTTCAAGCTCGGTCGCGGCATGTTGTGCCGAGACCGCCAGCAGCGGCCAGCCCAGGTTTTCGGCGAACGTCAGCAGGGCGGCGGGGTCGATCGCCCCCTTGCGCTCGCCCGAAGCGTGCAGGCTCTGCCACTTCAGCCGGGCCTCCCAGATTGCCACAACCGAAATGACGACCTCGCTGGCAGTGGCCATACGTTCCCGTTCCCCGGCGCTGATCCGGACCGGGAAAGTGGCAAACCAGATGGCAATATGGCTGTCGAGCAGCAGCCTCAATCGTCCAGTCCCAGAACCTTGCGGCTGAAGGCCGGATCGTCAAAGCCTTCGGGCCAGGGGTCTTCGCTCTGCTCGATTCCGAGACTCTTGCGGATCTCGGCAGCGCGCTCCCAAAAGTCCCCGGCGGGCTCGGGTGCATAGGCCGT
>JANOBY010000735.1:0-4387 GCA_031411935.1 Planctomycetales bacterium
GCGGCGCCGAGGTTGCGGCCGTCGGGGATCGTGCCGGTCACCACGTTCACGTCCGCCTGGATGGGCGGCGGCGTCGAAACGATGTAGGTCGCCAGGTCCACGCAGAACGTGATGAACGACGGGCCGGACGTGGTGCTCGAATTCGACCAAAACTGCGACGTGAACGCGCCCGCCGACGTCGACATGTTGCCGCTGGGCTTCGTGACGCTCACGCCGATGAAGCTGCCCCCGTCATACGTTGTGCTCGTCAGGACTAGCCCGGCGTTGGCACTTGGGGACGAGATGCTGAGAAGAGCTAGGACACCAGTTAAGGCTAAAGTCGGACGAACAATGCTGAAAAATGTCATCTCTTGGACTCCGTTGTCATTGTTTGATAGTCGTGCATAAGGCATCACGCCGCCCTGCATGAATTCATCGTATATCAAACGACCAAACACGATCGCAACCCATCACTGGGCGTGTCTGCGCGGATTGCCTTCTTAGTAGGTTGTCTTTTTGCTACATCTCCAAAATTGGCCGGGATTGCGCTTTATTACCCCCCGCGGGTCGCCTGGATCCGGGGCAGGAGGATTGCAAAGTCGTTACACGCGGGCCCCAATGAGCTTGAGCGCCTTACGCGGCTTTCGGCTCAGGTGATCGGCCCGGGCGCGGATCGCCCGTGTTTCAGCAACGTCTGGCAATAGCCTCAAGGCCGCCAATGCCGAGTCTCGCAGCGTGGCCAGACTCTCCGCCAGCCCGGGGCGGCGACTCCACTGGCGATCCTCGTCCCACCAGCGATCCTTGATGAAATGCAGCCCGTTCTCGACGGACCAATGACCACGCACCAGGGCCATCAGCCGTTTCGGGCTGACTCGGTCGCTGTCTAGGCTCGTAATCATGTAGCGGGTCTCGCGTCGCACCAGGGCCCCGCCTTCGTGACCTCCGCTTCGACCCGCAGGATCATCGCGATGCCCGGGAATCCGGTCGCCTGCCGGATGTGGGCAACCTCCTCGCCGTCCACGACCCAGAGCCGTCGGGCGTGGAGTTCCTCGCCTTTTTTTCGAGACTCTGGGCGTCGGGCTCGCGCCGGGCGGAATCTTGGAAGCTGGTCAGGACGGCCTCCAGCAGAGCCGGTTGGTTGTCCTTGACGGCGAACAGGAAATCGCGCTTGGCCTCGAGCAGAACGCGGGCCAACGGCCGCTGGGTGAACAGCGCGTCGGCGGTGAAGAGACGGATGAACGGATAATGCTCGAGCAGTTCCTTGAGCCCGGCCTCGAACGTCTGCGGCTCGGTCGGCTTGCCGCCGGTGACCGGGAACTGGGCCAGGCAGATGTTGAGTTCGTGGGCGAAGATGTTGAGCATGTGGACCGGGTCGCCGTGAGCGTCACGGCCTTGCTTGCTGGTCTTGCCATCGACGGCGACGGTGATCGCCTCGGCGACTCGGGGCTGACTCAAGGCCCAGCGAGCGAAAACATCGCGGAATTGCTCCAGAGACAGGCGTGCCAGCCCTCGGCTGACCGTGGTGGCGTGGGGCGGGGCCTTGCGAGTGAAACCCAGAGGACCCTTGAGACTCCGCCAATGATCCTTGGCCCAACGCTGCAATCCGGCCATGTCGGTCTGGCGACAGAGCAAGCCGAGGAAGGTCAGGGCCAGCAGGGAGACATAGGAATGGCGGATCCCCCGGGCCATGCGGGGATCCTCGACCTGAGCGAACGCGTCGAGCAAGGAAGTGACAGGAGTGGCCATCCGTGACCGAGCCTCAAAGGTGTGTCTAACTCCGGTGCGATTCAGGACGTTACCTCAACACGCGACGACTTTGCAATCCTCCTGGGATCCGGGGCGGCCGGATGGACGGCGGTCGATTCGTATGCGAAACTTCGAGCGTGACTATGGGGCCGAGGGCGTGACGTGAACGGCGAAGCGGACCGGGAATCGTTTGCGAGGGCGTGCGGCCTGGACGGTCCGCTTCGACTGGGGGTGCAAGCCCCCGAGCGACTCGACGAAATTGTGCGCGATCTGCCCGGCCCGTTCGTAGTGGTGGGCCGGGACGCTTCGGCAGACCTGGTGCTGGACCACCCCGCTGTCGGGCGGCGGCACGCGCTCCTGCATGTGGTCGCGGGGCGCATCTTCGCGATGGCGCTGGGAGGGCGAGGCGGCCTGACCTGGGACGGCCAGCGCTGCGACGCGGGCTGGGTGGGTCGCGGCCAGACGGTCGGCGTCGGCCCGTTCCGGATCCGTGCAGTCCTCGAGGAGGCCACGGGGGACCGGTCCTCCGTCCTGCCGACTTCGCGCGCATTCTCCCGCCCTGGGATTGCCGACCTGGCATTGGAGTTCGCCGGTCCGGACCCTGTGGCCGGGACGTGGCAGGTGAGCCGCGCCGTCGTGCTCGTTGGGAGTTCGCAACGGTGCCGCATCCAGCTCCCCGGCCCGGGCGTCTCGCCGGTCCACGCCGCGATCGTCCGCACGGAGGGCGGGGCGTGGCTCGTCGATCTGCTGGCGCCCGGGGGGGTCGAGGTCGGCGGGAGGCCCGCGCGGTTCGGGCTCTTGCGCAACGGCCCGATCCTCGTCGGCCCCCATGAGATCGGCGTGAGGCTTGGGCGGGTTGCCCTGCCCGCTCAGGAGATTCGCCACCCCGCGCTCCCGCCTGCCCATACGTTGCTGGATCGCGCCTCGGGCGTCGACCCGAATCTTCTGGCGATCCTCGGAGAGTTCGGGCGGATGCAGGACCGGATGACCGACCAGTTCCAGCAAGCCTTGATGACGATGTTCCAGCTGTTCTCGGGCATGCACCAGGAGCAGATGACGCTGATTCGCCAGGAACTGGCCCAACTCCATCGCTTGACCGAGGAGCAGCAGGTGATCGCGTCGCGGCTCGCGGCTACGCCCCGCCCTGCTCCCGAGATCCGGCCCATGCTCACGCACGAGCGCACGGCTCCGACCGTCGCGCGGGGAACCCCTCCATCTCCAAGGTCACCGGAGCCGTTCGCGATGGGTCAGGACGTGCATGTAGTCCTCAGCGACCGGCTGGCGAGCCTCGGCGAGGAGCGGCAGAACCTCTGGCGGAAGCTCATGGCATCGCTGCTCAAGCCGCCGCCGGGAGACCTCTCGCCTTGATCTTCGTCAGCGGGGCTTGGCGCTGCGAACGGGGACGACAGGCTCCCTGCCATCGCCCAGCCGCAGCGAAAACGCGCGTGCTCCGACGGCGTCGATCCCGGTGGGCTTGAACCACCGCACGGTGCGGGCGAAGAGCCACAAAGGGATGGACGCGGCCACGCAGAACGCCATCGCCGCGACCCAGACGACAAGCCCGACCAGCACGATCGGAATCGTCGCGACGCGGACAACGATGACCAAAACGGCTATGCCGTGCGCAGCCATCCCGGGCGCGTGAAGTTCCGGGTCGCTCGCCGAACTTGGCTGGACCCCAGGGCCGAGGCCATCCTGGCGGCGGAGAGGTTCGAAGCTCGGGTATGGTCGTGCCATCGTCATTTCCTTCCTGGGCACCGAGATGACCTGCAAGACCAACTCGGCAGAAGTTACGACATGATCCGAGAGATGCCAACTCGGAGTTGGTGAGAAAGGACGATCGGGATACGCCGTAGACTCGAGTGGCGGGCGGCTCAGCGATTCCAGGCGAGACGAGTTCTTGGGGAAATTTCCCTAACCTCTCGCGACCATGTGATTCCCGCTTAACTGCGTAAGCCATTTTACGCTTCTAGGAATACCAACTTCCATGCCACAAAGTCCAGTGGATTCTTATGTCTTTCTTCGCGGACTCGATCTGCAAAAGAAATAATGGGTGAGGGTGGGTACATCTTCACGAGGCAGAGGTTGCCGCGTACCCGCCTAATTTGGATATGGGGAGCGAAGTCCTGGCGCGAGATGCTCGGCCTTATATAATAATCGCCGTTGATTTTCCGCATCACGCGCGGCTCGAATCGTCCCCGAAGAGATGTCATCCGGGTTGATTAACATCACACGCCTTGCATATTCTTTGAGTCGCCGATGCACGCAGGCGTGCTGTTGGGTTCCTTGACTGGCGGAATACAACCACGACGAACGTCTCCATCGCGAATGCTGCCATGCGGCTGGAGAGAGCCGCTCAAGAGCAGGTGTCGCGTCAATCTCCGAGACTCTGGATGGATGGGACATGAACTTTAGGTCCGATGGGTGGGCGGTGGTCACGGGGGGGGCCGGGTTCATTGGATCTCACCTGGTTGCCGAGCTTCTTGCGCGCGGGCGACACGTCCGCGTGGTCGATAACCTGGCCACAGGGCGTCTCTCCAACCTGGAGGGGCTGGGCGACATCGATTTCCTTGAAGGGGATCTCGCCGATTTCGACGTCGCGCGACGCGCGGTTGAGGGAGCCGACGTCGTTTTCCATCAGGCCGCGATCCCGAGCGTGCCC
>JANOBY010000736.1:0-14909 GCA_031411935.1 Planctomycetales bacterium
GAACTTCGAGCGCAACGTCCTCTATCACTTCCCGTTCATCGGCGACAGGCTGATCATCGGCAAGTTCTGCGCCCTGGCCCGTGGCGTGAAGTTCATCATGAATGGCGCGAACCACAAGCTCTCGGGGATCTCGACCTACCCCTTCCAGATCTTCGGTAACGGCTGGGAGAAGGTCACGCCCGCCCCCGGCGACCTGCCTTACAAGGGCGACACGGTAGTCGGCCACGACGTTTGGATCGGCTACGACGCGCTGATCATGCCGGGGGTGAAGATCGGCAACGGCGCGATCGTGTCGTCGCGATCGGTGGTGGTTAGCGACGTCCCCGCCTACACGATCGTCGGCGGCAACCCGGCCCGGCCGATCCGCCAGAGGTTCCCCGCCGAGACCGTCCAGATCCTGGAAACGATCGCCTGGTGGGACTGGCCGGTCGAGAAGATCACGAGGCACCTGGAACTGATCGTCGGCTCGGACGTCGACGCCCTGCAAGGCTGCGCCGACGAGGCCTGAGCCCTGGAGGTCCGCCTCATGGAAAGCGATCAGGTTGGAGCGACTCCCTGTGACGGTGCGGCCGCACGGTGGACATCCATCGATGGCGACTGGGTCATTGTCTATCTGGCCAACCTGGTGATCCCCGGCCTCTTTGGATTGCTGGTGACCCAGGAGGCCGGTCGCATAGGCATGATGCTCGGCGTGGCTCTGCTATTCGCGCTGGGTCATGGCCTGGTCGTCGCTTGCCCTCGGATAGGCAGGGACTTGATTGTGGGAGGCGTGTTCACCGGAGCCTCGCAGTTCTTGCCATTCCTCCAGATGATGGCAGGGAGTTTTGCCCTTCGGTGTGTCGCAATGCGGAGCCCATTAGGCGGGAACTATGAGCCCCTTCCCCCAAATATTTCGACGGAAGCCTGTGGCCTCCTCGCCACACTTTTGACCGGGGCGCTCCTGATGGGCCTTGCGGTCGCGATTGGCCTGATGTGGCGGGGTGGCTCATATGTGGCTGCACAAATCTTGGGAATCTCGAACCAGGCGAGTCCCCAGTGAAGGCCATCCCCGTTCCCCGCCGAGACCGTCCGGATCCCGGAGGCCTTCGCCTGGTGGGACGGGCCGGTCGTAAAGATCGCCCGGGACCTCCACGTGATTGTTGGCGGAGAGGTCCAGGCCTTGCAGCCCTGCCGGACGAGGCATGAATGCGACTCGCAATACGCGGTCGTCAGGGGAGACTGCGAATGGGCACCATGATCCCCGGCGAAATCGTCGAGGTGGTGGTCGAGGGCATCGAGCACTACGGCGCCTGGGTTGATTGGAACGGGCAAATGGGGCTCGTCCTCATCCCGGACATCTCGTGGTTTCCGTTCCGCGAGATTGGTGACGTCGTTTCGGTCGGCCAGACGATCCGCGTGAAGGTCCTGGCCCTTCTGCCAAGACGACCCGCCGAATCGCCCGGTCGGAGGGAAGAATTTTCGGCCTCGCTCAAGGGGGTGCAGCCCGACCAGGATCCCTGGCTCCGCGTTGACGAATTCCGACCTGGCACCGTCGTGGATGGCAAGGTCGATCGGCTCACGTCGTATGGCGCGTTCGTGCTGTTCGCCCCTGGCGTTCTCGGCCTGCTCGAGCGACCCGATTGCCCCGAGGATTGGGAGGTGGGCGACCTCGCTCGTGTGCAGATCCGGGACGTCGATCAGGAGAAACGACAAGTCCGATTGACGCTCGCCCCGGACTCAACCTCGTCGGAAGGATGGCGCTGAACTTCGGCCATCCACGTCGGCTCAAGGACGGGAAACGACAAGGCCCCGCCAGGTCGAGTGACCGGGCGGGGCCCTGAAGCCTTCGTTTCAGCAAGATCCGAGGTCGGATCTTAGAGGCCGCTGAGGTCGGCGGCCAGGACGCGGACGCCGTCCTTCAGGCCGAGACGCTCGACCATCTGGGCCGAGGCCGGGACGGACAGGTTCTTGCGGGGGGGCAGGCTGATCCCGGCCAGGGTCGAGGGGTCGCTTTCGCCCTTGCCGGCGACGGCCAGGCCGTTGAGCACGAGCGGGCTGGCGTTCTCGATCTTGATCTGGAACTGCTCGTTGCCCTTCTTGTCGCGGCCCTTCTGCTTGATCAGCTGGACGCGGACCAGGCGGCCCAGGGTGCCTTCGGCCACGGCGTCGAGCACGGAGTCGGCCTTCATCGCGCCCTTGTCGTCGCGGACCAGAGGCAGGGTGAACTTGCCGGCCGAGACCCACTCGCTGCCGGTGGCGTCGGTCGTGGAGACGAGCACCACGGCCTCATCACCGATCAGGCGGACCTTCGCGGCCAGGGCCGGGCCTTCGGGCTTCGCGGGGGCACCCGTCACGATGGCCAGGCCGAGCAGGGCCTGATTCTTCAAGAGCTTGCGGAGTTCGGTCACGGTCGCCTCGTGGCCGGCGTCGGTCGACTCGACGTCCACATAGACCACGCCCGAGTCGGAGCCCTTGAGCTCACCGCGGGCCGCCACCAGGCGATTCACGAAGTGACGGGCCAGCGCGACCTCGTTGGCGTTGGCGAAGGGACGGGCCACGCGGCTGATCGTGGACCAGTCAAGCCCCACGCGGACGTTCCACATGACGAGCTGGGCGATCGTGGCCGGGGCCTTCTCGGCGGTCAGACGCACGAGGGCGGCCTGGGCCAGGGGGTTGTCGGCCAGCAGGTCCGACACGTCGCCGAGCTCAAGCTGCTCGCCCTTGGCGGGCAGGGCGACCTTGCGGCCCGCGGTCGGGGGGACCAGGCTGACCAGGTTGGTCGGGAGCTTGCGGTTCTGGCCGGGGGTCAGGGTCGTGTTGAGCAGGCCGGTCGCGGGGACCGATCGCATCCCACCACCCATCCCGCCCATGCCGCCGCCCATACCACCCATACCACCACCCATGCCGCCGCCGCCGCCCATACCGCCACCCATGCCGCCACCACCCATGCCGCCGCCCATCATCCCGCCCATGAAGAGCGAGTTCTGGTCCCAGCTATCCCGGTCGCCGACGAGGTTCATGATGAGCTGGCCGAGCATCATCATGCCCATCGGTGCGGGCATGTCCATCCCGCCGCCGCCCATGCCGCCGCCCTGACCGCCGCCCATGCCGCCGCCACCCATGCCGCCCATGCCGCCGCCACCCATGCCGCCACCACCCATCCCGCCGCCGCCCATACCGCCGCCGCCCATCCCGCCCATACCGCCGCCGCCGCCCATGCCACCGCCGCCCATCCCGCCGCCGCCGAACTGGCCGGAAACGCCCTGGGCCACGAGGCTGGGGGGAAGGACCACGCGGAGCTTTTTGTTCGACGTGTTGGTGATCGAGAGGGTCATGCGGCCGTCACCACGCCCTTCGGCGGCCACGTCCAGGTCGCCGGAGCGGAGCCCGTCGAGGAGGTTGACCACCGGCAGCTTCTCGTCGGCCACGTTGGCGGGCTTGGCGGCATCGGCCTTCCCCTGGGCACGATCGTCCGCGAGGGAGGCGCCCGAGAACACCGCGAGGAGCCCACCGGCAGCGGCCGCAGAAATCAGAGAGCGACGCATCGGAATCACCTTTCCAACCAGGGTTCGGTCGATCACCGCGAGGACGGGCGGCAATCGAGGGGGGATCGCATCACAAGAAAACCGGAGTGAGCCGTGGGGGCCCGGGGGCGTGTCATCCGAAGGAATGGCCCCTTCGCCGGGCCTCTCCATGAGCCTACCACGAATCGATGTAAGTGGTACGTCGGACTGGGCGTCGCTATTCATTCGGGTTCCGATTATTCTTCAGCTTCTGTGTCGCCCTCGGCTCCCCTGCGTCCCCTCCTGGTCCCATGGGCAAGGCCCGCCCCTATGAGCTATACAAGCCACCTATTCTGCCCCTCTTGCCAGGCAACATATCCGGCCGATCGCGTGATGAATCTCTGTGAGCACGACGGCCGCCCGGTCCAGATGGCGATCGACCTCGAGCGGCTGAAGGCCGAACGCGGGGCCGACGGCTTCTGGAACCCGGAGCGAAGGGACATGTGGCGGTTCGGGGGGCTCCTGCCCCTGGACGTGAACGTCCCCGAGGACGCGCGGCACGTGACCTCCCTGGGCGAAGGGTGCACGCCCGAAATCCGCTACAGGCTTACCCTTGGGGCGACCATCGGCTGCCAGATCTGGGTCAAGGACGAGGGCAAGCCGTACCCGGGTTGCGGGGCGAACCCCACGCTCTCGTTCAAGGACCGGGGGATGGCCATGACCGTCGCGATGGCCCGGTCCCTGGGCCTGAAGCGGCTGGCGGTCCCCACGCAGGGTAACGCCGGGGACTCGCTCGCACGATACGCCGTGGCGGCGGGCCTTCAGGCCGCCATCGTGATGTCGCCCGACACCGACCTGCCCGTCCTGGGCAGCGTGGCGGCCATGGCGAAGCGTTATCCCGAGCAGATCTCGCTGGAGCTGGTCGAGGGGACGATCGTGGACTGCGCCGCGAGGGTCCGCGAGCATTACGTCCCTCAGGGCTACTTCAACGTGGCCACATTCCAGGAGCCCGGCTGGCGGACCGAAGGGAAGAAGACCCTGGGGCTGGAGATGGCCGAGCCTCGCGAGGCGGGCCTCCCCATGCGGACCACGGCCGAGCTTCGCGGCTCCGAGGGCTCGTCAAGGACCTGGAAGCTCCCGGACGTGATCGTCTACCCCACCGGCGGAGGCACCGGCGTGGTGGGCATGGCCAAGGCGTTCGACGAGCTCGAGGCCCTGGGCCTGATCGGCCCGGACCGTCCCCGCATGATCTGCGTGCAGTCCAGCGCCACCACGCCCATCGTCCGCGCCTTCCGGGAGAATCAGCCCGATATCACCCCCCTGCCCCCGGGCCGCACCGTTGCCACCGGGCTGAACGTGGCCCGCAACGTGGGGCACATCCACGTCCTGAAGATCATCCGCGAGACCGGCGGGTGCGCCCTGAAGATCAGCGACGAGCAGATCCGCGAGACCATGCGGACCGAGTGGCGAGACCGGCGATTCGCCTGGTCGCCCGAGGGCGCCGCGACCCTCGCGGCCCTGCCCGAACTCGCGGACCTGCACATGATCCGCCGGGGGGATCGCGTGGTGCTGGTGAACACCGCGTCGGCCGAGAAGTACATGCCCACGATCCGCGACTGCTTCGCCGGGGGGCTTTGACCCTAAAAAAGCGAGGCCTCGCCGACCGAATTGCCGGCGAGGCCTCGCGGGATTCTGTCCAGGCGGCTCAGTGCTTGCCGGACGAGCTGCCCTGCGACTGAACCTGCCCGCCGTGGATCTCTCCGCGCCACCCGCCGGTCTCGCGGCCGCGTTCCTCGATGAACGTCTTGAAGTTGTCGAGGTCCGCCTGCACGCGGTGTCCGACCACGCCCAGGAAGTCGCCGACCTGCTCGACGAACGACTCGGGGTGATAGGTGATGTGCGCCGTGACCTTCGTTCGGCCGGTGTTCAGAGGCATGAAGGTGATGATGCCCGCATTGGGCGCGCCCGTGGTGTTACGCCAGGCGATGCGGGTGTCGGGCGTCTGCTCGATGATCTCCGCGTCCCATTCCTTGTCCTTGAAGCCCACGTTGGCCTTCCAGTGGGTCATCTTGTCGGTCGATTGCGTGACCGACTCGATCCCGCTCATGAACTTCGGGAACTCCTCGAACTGGGTCCACTGGTTGTACACGGCCGAGACCGGGGCATCGACCTCAACCGACTTCTCGATCGTGCTGCCTGAAGTGCTGCTGGACATGGTGATGATCTCCCGTCGACGGTGGCGGAAAGGCCGTCGGACGGTCATCTCCAGGTGCAACCTCCATGCCCGCGAACGTGAATTCATGTCTTTCGGTTCGCGCAACCAGCAAAATCGCGGGTCCGGGAGATTTCCGGGATTGCCTGCCGGACGGCGTGCCTCTTACGGTTCAATGGCGATCACGCTAGCCATTGACGACGGAGACGCTCCATGCGAAACGGCTGGGGGGCCGCGATCCAGGACCTGGGGGGGCTCTTCCACGACGGCGGGCTGTCTGGTCTCGACGATCGCGCCCTGATCGAGAGGTTCCTGACCGGCGAGGGGGACCACGCCGACAGGGCGTTCGCCGCGATCGTCTCGCGTCATGGAGCGATCGTCCTGGCCGCCGCCCGCCGCGGGGCGAGGGACGACTCGCTCGCGGACGACGCGTTCCAGGCGGCGTTCCTGATCCTCGCCCGCCGGGCCCGATCGCTACGGCAGGAGGGGAGCCTCGCGGGCTGGCTGCACCGGGTCGCATACCGGCTGGGGGCGAGGGCCCGTCGCAACGCCTTGCGCCGCCGCGAGCGGGAGTCGCGCGTCCGGCCGCAGGCCCCGTCGATCGACCGGAGCGAGCGGGACGAGGTGCGATCGGCGATCCACGAGGAGCTCGCCCGTCTGCCCGGCCTCTTCCGCGCCCCGATCGTCCTGTGCCACCTCCTGGGCCGCACGCACGAGCAGGCGGCGATCGAGCTGGAATGCCCGGTGGGGACGGTCCGCAGCCGCCTGGCCCGGGGCCGCGAACGGATGAGGAGGCGGCTCGACCGTCGCGGGTTCGCCCCGTCCGCGATCGCCGCGGGATGGAGCTCGGAGGGAATCGACCTCGCCCCCATCGCCGGTAGGGTCGTTCTCCGGGGAGGCTCGGCCGCTCTCGCCTCGGCGGACGTGATGGAACTCGTCAAGCATGGGGGACGGACGATGATTTTCGAGCCGGTGAAGCTCGTGGGGATGATCGCCGTGGGCACGGGGCTTGTCCTCGCGGGGTGGATGGGCGTGGGCCGGGCGGTCGATGAGCCTGCGCCTCAAAAGCCCCCGATCGCGGCCGCGAAGGCTGACCCCAAGAAAACGAAGCTCTTCGCGGCCGTGGTCAGGGATCCGGAAGGCCGCCCGATGGCGGGGGCCCGGGTCGTGGTCCGGAAGGATGTTTTCGACGACCCCCGTAGCCCGTTCCAGTTCACGACCACGGAGGCCGATGGCCGGGTGACCTGGGACGTCGCGTCTCACCCCGAGTACCCCACGATGGTTTGGGCGGTCGCGGCGAAGGAGGGCTGGGCGCCCGGGTCGGCGGGAGTCCCGATCGGGGGCAAGCCGTATCCCGGCCAGGACCTTGAGTTGGGGACGCTGGCGAAGCCGGTCGAGATTGTGCTCTTCCCCCCGGCCCCGTTCCAAGGGATCGTTCTCGACGATCGGGACCAGCCCGTGGCCGGGGCCGAGGTCTTCGTGCAGAGGAGCCGCGTGGACCGCGCCGGGCCCGGAGAGCCGATCCGCAATGGGTTCCAGGAAGACGTGCTGCGGGGCACGCCCCTGGAGGGCTCGTTCACCGCGAAAACCGACGATCGCGGCGTGTTCCTCTTCCCGTCCATGCCCAGGGACGCCCGACTCACACTCACGATCCGCGCACGGGGGATGGCCGACCTTGAAATGAGGTGGCTGAGCTGGCCGAATGGGAACGAGGACCTCACGCAGGTCCGGGGGACGCCGGAGGCGCCGGCCAGGCTCGTGATGAAGCCCGGCTCGGACCTTCACGGCCGGGTGGTGTCGAAGGTCCCCGGCGTGAGCGTGGCCAATCGGTTCGTGGTCTTGCAGGGATGCGACGGGATCCCGTTCCTCGCGAGACGGGCCTTCACCGACGCCCAGGGCCGGTTCACCATGACCGGCCTGCCCGAGTGCGAGGCCAACGTGATGCTCCACCTCGATGGGCGCGACGAGAACCCGCCCTGGACGGCCCGCGCGGCGGCCAATGTGGCCTTCCGGCCGGGGCAACTGGCCGAGGCAACCGTCGAGATCCTCGAAGGCGTGATCGTCGAAGGCCGCGTGGTCGAGGCCGGCACCGGAAAGCCCGTGCCCGGGGCCTTCGTCGGCATGTATGGGCCCGAACGCCCCCGCTCGGGCGCGGCGATCCTGAGCGTCACGGCGGACGGCGAGGGCAGGTACCGCTTCCGCCTGCCTCCGGGACCGACCTACCTGTACTTTCCCGGCGGCCTCGAAGGCGTCCACCGCCTGCCGGGCGAGCGGTCGGCATTGAACATCGACATTCCCGAGGGGGAGAAACGGTTCGCGGTGGACGACATCGAGGTCGGCGTCGGAGATCCGACGAACCCCGAGGCGGGGTACAACCCCCGGGCAGAAGACGGGCAAGCCCTCCCCGGACGATTGAGGCCCGGGGGCGCGGCCATGCCTGGTTTCACTCGCAACGGCTGGGCGGGAGCCCCTGGGTTCGGAACGAAAGGTCGATCTGCCAGAAGGTGGGACTCGGGGAGGCAGTCGGCCAGAACGTCGCGGTACCCGTCGAGCGAGGCTGAATCGAGCAGGAGACACCCGGCCCGGAAGGCCATGTCCAGGTACGTCACCGGACCCGGGTTTCGAGTCACGACGACGGAGAAATTCGCGTGGCCCGCCACGCCCCTCGGTCCCGGGATCTCGATCCGGTCGTCCCCGCCGTCGGCGATGCTCGACCCGCGGGGTTCAGGGGGCGGAACCATCGGAAAAGGTCGGCGACGATTCCGGGCTCCCTCATGGGGAGGCCGCGAAGGGCCCCGCAGGTGGGATAGGCCTCCTGAGCCGCCGAAGAGGCGCGCGAGGACGAATTCGAGCGACAGGGACCGGCAAATCTGGGCCGCCCGAGACCCGGCATTCCTTGGCTGCCCTCGAAGACCTGCCATCGTCCCATTTCGGCAGAAAAGCCGCAGTGTGCCCCAACCCCGGCCGGCCTAACGAACCGCGTCGAAAGCCGCAGGGGCTGAGGGTTCGAGGGCCTCGGGGCGGGGATGCGGGAGGAAGCGGGCGAGGCCCAGCTTCTGGGCGAAATCCAGGATCGTCGCATCGACGAGGCGGGAATGGCCGGGGACCGCGTCCCAGGCTCTCCCCTCGATCAGGCTCCGGGCGGTCGCGGCCGAAAGCCCGCAGGCGATCAGGTAGAGCCAGGTGATGGTCGGCGACCGGTTCCATCCGGCGATGCAATGCACGTACACGCTCGCGCCGGGCTCGCAGACCATGCGGTGGAGGTGGCCCAGGCAGTCGGCCGCGTCGTCCTCGGGAATGCGTTGCAGGTCGCAGATCGGGTGCCAGACGACCTCGCGGAAGGCCCCGTCCTGTGCGGTGAGGACGCTGGGGGCATCGCCAACGTTCAGAAGGTGGGTGATCCCACTTTGCATCAGCACGGGCAGCCGCTCGGGGCTGGCGAACGGGCCGACCCAGAGCGAGCGGGTGATGGGAAACACCCTGCGGCGGACATCCATGGCCTGACCTCTTTCCCCGGCTCGGAGGACTTCGTCGATTTTCGGAGGGAAGGGTGACGATGGCAAGGGCGGACCCGCTTCGCGGGCGGAACCGGACGGACCCGGGCGACGAGGCCCCGCGGGATCGCGGCGGCCGATCCGCGTTCCCGGCGGAGGTTCATCGCACCTCGATCGGGTCGTCCGCGTTGGGCACCTCCAGCGACGGAGGGGCGGGCGAGGGCTTGCGCTCCATGAGGCCTCGCAGCGGGGTGTGCTCGTTCTTGATCTCGCCGCCGGTCCCGAGGAAAAAGTTGGCCCCCTCGACGCCGGCGTCGATGTTCAGGGCCGGGTTGGAGTCGGCGGTGAAGCGGGCCTTCGTGAGCGGGCGGGGCTTGCCCTCGGCATCCACGACCCAGGCGTTGCCGAACGTGGCGCGGAGGGGCTTCGTGAGCGACACCCGGTCTCGCCGAAAATCCTCGATGAACGAGTAGAGGCCGGTCAGTCGCTTCGTCTTCGTGAGCGTGGAGAACGTGGCCACGTGCGTCCATCCTCCGTCTCCGGGTTCCTGAAAATAGGCGGCGACCGCGGTCCGGACGTCGCCGTCGGGGCTGGCCTTCACGAGGAATCGGTAAGTCTGGCCGAGCTTCCAGTCCAGGTCCACGAACGACTGGCCGCCGGTCCCCTCGCCGCCGAACCGCTTCACGCGCGTGCTCGGTCCCTTCGCGAGCAGCTTCACGCGCTGGTCGGCGGCCACGGCGTTCGGGTTGTTCTGGTCGCCGGGATCCCAGATCGAGAAGATCAAGACCTTCTTGCCGCGGTCAAGCTCCTGGATGCCGAAGTACCCCAGGCTGAACCCGCAGGCCATGAAGTAGGTGCCCTCGGCCGAGCTCGTGGGGGTCATCTCGGTGGTGAACGCGGTCGCCCCCGAGGACGAATACGCCAGGTGCACGGACCGGCAGGCGATATCGGCCAGCTTGTCGTCGGCCCTCGGTTGCGATGCGATCACAGCCAGGAGCGCGACGGCGATCGTCCATCTCTTGATCATCGGGGAATCCTGCGGGACGCGTTGTGGCGGCCATGGGGAAGCATGTGGGAGTGAGTCCGAGGGGTCCGATCGGGCCTCAGGGGAGCGATTCGAGGGGCCTGAGGTCGGGCTCGACCCAGGAGAGTCGGGCCTCGGTGGACTGGAGAAGCTCGCGGGTGTAAAAACGGAAGGGGAGGTCGCGGGCCCCGCATGCGTCGATCAGCCCGTCGGCCAACTCATCCACCGGACGCCCACGGTCCGCTGTCTTCAAGTACGCGTCGACGACCCAAACATAGAACCGCGTGATCGTCTCGTGATATCCCGCGGTCGGCGTGTTGGCTCCGCCCGCGGCCTCGTTATAGAGCGAGATCCGCTCGCGAAGCAGCGTCACGCATTCCTCAGCCGGGTAGCGGAGCGCATGCCATAACGCCACGCGAAGATGGGCGAAATGCGTCCACGACTTCTTGGGGAGCGTACGGTTGCAGAACCGCGTGGCGAGTTCATCGACGGAGATGATCTCGCCGGTCTTTTGCAAAACCCACCCTTGCGTGTTGTAGGGCGTCATGACGACAGGCTCCCAAGCCTCAAGAATCGTTGCCTCGGCGGATCCGTTCGAAATTCTTTGTATCAGGCCGGTCGCTCTCGCGTCCACTGACCCGGATCCTCTGGGGATGGTAGCATCTCCGAGCTCGGGATTCGACCGCACCACGTCCATCAGGGAAAATTCTACATGACTTATCGTCCCGGCCAATGCCTGCTTGCGGCCTCGCTTCTGACTGCCCCCGTCGCGGAGGCCCGTGCCGCAGACGCCCCCCCGGTCCAGGGCTTGGCCTCCTCCTCGCTCTCGACCTCGGGCGCACAGATCCGTCAGCTTGCGATGGACGGCGATCCTTCGACTTGCTTCGCCTCGGAAGCCGAGGCCGGGCCCGAGGATTCGTTCACGATCACCCTCGACGAGCCGGTCGCGGTCCGGTCGCTCCTCGTGGACACCGGGCGCGACGACGGGACAGACCGGCTCGACTCGGGTTCGGTCGAGGTCTCCGAGGATGGTCAGGCCTTCGAGCCGATCGCGAGCTTCAAGCAGGGTCGGGCCAGGGCCGAGCTGGCCGGGCGGAAGGTCCGGGCGATCCGCATAAGGCCGGGCGAGGGGCCTAAGCATCCGCTCGTGATCCGCGAGATCGGGGTCGAGGCCGATCGCCCGGTGGCGACCTTCCGCTATCCGATCGAGTTCGCCGTGGACGTGTCCGACGCCCCCGAGATGAAGACCTGGGCCGACAACGTGGCCCTCGTTTGCGAACGCTGGTATCCCCGTATCAACGACGAACTCAGGAGCGAGGGCTACAAGCCCGCCCGCAAGATCACCATGACGCTCAGCTCGCGCTACAAGGGAGTGGCCGAGGCCGGAGGCGGTCGCATCACCGGCTCGGTCAAGTTCTTCAAGGACCATCCCGACGACCTGGGCGCGATGATCCACGAGACCACCCACATCGTCCAGCGCTATCGGGGCCGAGGCAACCCCGGGTGGCTCGTCGAGGGCGTGGCCGACTACGTCCGCTTCTTCGTGTACGAGCCCGGCAACATCGGCCGCATCGACCCCGAGCGGGCCCGATACAACGGCAGCTACCGCACCTCGGCCGCCTTCCTCGCCTATCTCACCGAGAAGTACGACAGGCAGATCGTCCGGAAGCTGAACGACCTCATGCGATCGGGGAAGTACCGCGAGGAGGCCTTCCAGGAGATCACGGGCAAGCCCCTGAAGGAACTTGGCGAGGAGTGGCAGACCTCGCTCAAGAAGTAGGCCCGCGCGTCCCCTTCGCTCGCGGATGCAGAGGTATCGCTATAAATATACCTAGATTCTCATATGACTTCCTTTCAGCGCAAATCATTTTTTCACGATTTTTTTACCATTCGGGAGTAGGCTTCTTCATTTCTTCCGGCATACTGGTTTCTCCTTCATTCCGAGAGCGACCCCGCCCGTCCGGCGGGAGCCCCGCATCGGCCAACGCATGGTGATTTCGTCATGATGACTCGTTCTCCGCGTAGAGGATTCACGCTCATCGAGTTGCTGGTGGTGATCGCCATCATCGGTGTGCTCATCGCCCTCCTGTTGCCCGCGGTGCAGGCCGCACGCGAGGCGGCTCGGCGGGCGCAGTGCACGAACAACCTCAAGCAACTTGGGCTGGCCCTGCACAACTACCATAGCTCGCACAACGGACTGCCCCCGGGTCGGATCTGGGCGCCTGTCGGGTCGAATACGTTTCCCCGCATCTTCCAGGGCACTCGGAACACCACGTGGTTCACGCTCATGCTGCCGTTGCTTGAGCAGGGCAGCCTGGGGAACGCCTTCAACTTCGACCTCGGCGCCGAAGGGGTCCCCGGCGGCATCCCGCAGCTGGCCGCGGGCTGGTTCGCCAACACCACCGTGACGAGCACGAAGATCTCGACGTTCCAGTGCCCCAGCGACGTGGAGGGGAAGTTCCAGGTCATCAGCACCTATGCGGGCGGGGTGCTCAGCGGCCATCAGCTCAGCAAGGGGAACTACGGGGCGAGCTGGGGCAACACGACCTGGGCCGGCCCGTTTAACACCACGCCCGCCCTGGCGACCCCTCACCTTCGCGCGGCGTTTGGCCACGAGGGGAGCACCAGCTTCGCCATGGTGACCGACGGCTCAAGCAACACGGTCTTCGCCAGCGAGGTGCTCCAGGGGGGCCTGAACGACATCCGCGGGGCCATGTGGGTGACGATCAGCGGAGGCTCGCTGTTCATGTCCCGCTTCACGCCCAACGGCGTGACCGACTCGTTGAACCTGAACAGCGGCGGCGACTATCTGAACAACATCCCGGGCCTGTTCTGCACCAGCGAACCGGTCAAGGGGCTGCCCTGCTTCCCCGGCGCGCCCGACGCCAACGCCTTCGCCGGCTCGCGCAGCCGCCACCCCGGAGGCGTGAACTCCCTGCTGGGCGACGGCTCGGTCCGGTTCGTGAAGCAGAGCATCGCGCCGAACGTCTGGATCGCGTTGAACTCCATCGCCGGCAACGAGATCATCAGCGCCGAATCCTACTGATCGATCGCGACGCTTCCTCCCCGCATTCGCATCCTCGCCCCGAGTCGGCCGCCCGAACGAGTGGCGGCCGATCACCCCTTTTGCGCCGAGCCCAAATCCATGAAGTCTCCCGCAAGCGCACCCGCGATGCTCGCCCTTGCACTCCTCTCGGTCTGGGCCCTCCCCGCCCGCGCCGACCTGGACGCCTATGTGAAGAAGGCCGACGCCAGTTACAGCTGGAAGCATGTGTCGACGAAGGCCGTCGGCGACGCCACCGTCCACCAGATCCGGCTCACCTCGCAGACCTGGAAAGACATCCCCTGGGTCCACAACCTCGCCATCATCGAGCCCGCAAAGAACCTCTATCCTGAGGCCGCCGTGCTGTTCATCACGGGCGGGGGCATCAACGATGAGCCTCGCGAGAAGGACCTCCTCGTCGGGTTCGCGCTGGCCCAATCTTGCCGCGCCCGCGTGGTGGTCCTGCCGCAGGTGCCCAACCAGCCCCTGCTCGGCAACAAGACCGAGGACACCCTGATCGTCGAGACCTTCGTCCGCTACCTGGAGACGAAGGACGAGGAGTGGCCCCTGCTCTTCCCGATGGTCAAGAGCGCGGTGCGCGCGATGGACGCAGCCCAGGCCTTCGCCGAGGAGCAGAAGAAGCCGATCCACGAGTTCGTGGTCACGGGAGCCTCCAAGCGAGGCTGGACCACCTGGCTCACCGGCGCGAGCGACCCGCGCGTGAAGGCAATCGCGCCGATGGTCATCCCCACCCTCAAGCTCCAGGCCCAGGGCGACCACCAGCTCGAGAACTTCGGCGGCAAGTACAGCGAGCAGATCCAGGATTACACCGACAAGAACATCCTCGGCGCGAAGACACCCGAGTCCAACAAGTTGCTGGCCATGGTGGACCCGATCACCTATCGCGACCGCCTGGCCATGCCCAAGCTCCAGATCAACGGCACGAACGACCCGTACTGGACGCTCGACTCGATGAACGTGTACTGGGACGAACTCGTCGGCCCGAGCCAGGTCGTCTACCTGCCCAACGCCGGGCACGGCCTGGACCAGCACCGCGACTACGCGATCAACGGCGTGGGGGCCCTGTTCCGCCACGTGATCGGCAAGAAGCCCATGCCCAAACTCTCCTGGACCTTCACCGAGGAGCAGGACGGACTCCGCCTGAGCGTGCAGTCGGACCCCATGCCCACGTCGGCCCAGGTCTGGAGCGCGGACTCCACCACGCTCGACTTCCGCCAGTCCCCCTGGACCGCAAAACCCGTCACGCCCGAGGGGACGATGACCGTCGTGCGACCGAGGCCCGAGACCGGCAACACGGCCATGTTCCTCGACCTCGAGTACGAGGTAGACGGGCTCAAGTACCACCTCTCGACCCAGCTCAAGCAGACGAACAGGAAGAATTAAGGCGGTACCGACCGTCCATCCCAACAGACGGGCTTGTCCGAACACCTGCAAGAGATTGCGGGTGGAGTCGGTCAGTGTCGCGATCCCATCTTTCAGACTCATTGTTGTTGATTTGATGGGGAAAGCGTTCCCAGTAGGGCGGGCGTCTCTGTCCGCCAGATCCAGGGTTTTTTAGGCGGGCAGCGACGCCACTGCTGTGAAGCGGTTTTTTGCTTTCTTGCCTCATGTGGAGTCCGTCTGGCTCTTGTGT
>JANOBY010000737.1:0-4806 GCA_031411935.1 Planctomycetales bacterium
CTTGATCCAGCCCTCGGCCTTTTCGGGGGAGCCCACCTGCTCCAGGACTTTCCAGGCTTCCTCGTTGGCCCCTCCGTGGAGCGGCCCCTTGAGGGTCCCGATTGCGGCCACGATCCCCGAGTAGAGGTCAGAAAGCGTCGAGACCGTCACACGGCCCGAGAAGGTCGACGCGTTCAGCTCGTGCTCCGTGTAAAGCACGAGAGAGAAGTCGAACGCCTCGTGCATGGTCTGGGTCGGCACGTCGCCCGACATCATCTGGAGGAAGTTTGCCGCCAGTCCGAGGTCATCGCGAGGCGGAACCGGAGTCTGTCCCGCCGAGATCCGCTCGCGGTAGGCGATGGCCGTGGGCATCTGGGCCACGAGTCGCTCGGCCTTGCGGACGTTGGCCGCGTGGTCGGTGGGAGGGGCGTTCACGTCCGGGTCGAAGTGGGCCAGCACGCTCACCGACGTCCTGAGGACGTCCATCGGGTGATTGGTCGCGGGGATCTTGTGGAAGAGCTCCACCAGGGGCTCAGGCAAGGTTCGGGCAGCTCGTAAGCGGCCTTGAAACGCATCCAGCTCGGCCCGGTTGGGAAGATCTCCATGGAGGAGGAGGTAAGCGGTCTCCTCGTAGGTCACCTTGCCGGCGAGGTCCTCGATGCGATATCCGCGGAATTCCAGGTCGCCCTCGCCCTCCCGGCCTTCCAGGTTGCAGATGGCCGTCTCGCAGGCGATCACGCCCTCGAGCCCCGGGTAGTATGTGTCGGTGGGCGCAGTGCTCATGTAACGAATCGCTCCAGGACGGGGGCCCTTCAGGCCCATCACGATGAACTCTCAGCAACCTGCGGCAAGACGACAGCGCGTCCGAATGGAGTTTATCCGACGAACAGCAATCTGGGAGGGTGATACCGGCGAGACGACCCGTTTCTCGCGTTGCCGTAGCCTGTTTTCCGTCACAGATTTTAGACGAACGGAAGCCCGGCTTCTACCCCGTCGATCTCGACCCGGCGGAGTTCGCCGGGGACGCAGATCTTGGAGGCAAAAGCCGGGCATGTAGGGGAGATCCCGCCCGATGCTGAGTTTCTCTCTGCGGGAGGACCGCTCGTGCGTCGCGTGATTACCGTGCCTGATTCCGGACGCCCGGGACCGTGGCCGGATTCACCGATTGATTTGTGTTGGTCGTCCCGTTGATGGGCACGTTGATCGACTTGACATTTCTGGCCGTGAAGCTGTAGGTCAGCATCGAGTTCAACACGGTATTGAACGGAGCGGCGAGCCGGTTGATGAAGACCGTGGTCCTGACGATCGGGTCGCGGTACACGTAGAGGCGGTCGCCGGGCAGGAGCTGGTAGTTCGTGGTCGGGTCGCCCGCTTGCATGATCGCGGCGATGTTCACCGGCAACGTCTGGGCACAACAGGCTCCCGGAGGCGCGGGCCGGACCAGTCGGATGTTATTGGTCGCCGCGTCGGGGGTCAGCCCGCCCGCATACTGGAGGGCGTCCAGCACGGTCTCGTTGCCCGTGGTGGGAAATCGGCCGGGCGCGGCCACGTCTCCCAAAATGTAGTAGACATGACTGTTGTACGAGGCCACGTCCACGAATACCCGATCCGAGTCGGCGGGGGCAATCGAGATAAACTTGCCGGTCCGAGGATCCTCGCCGATGAGCCCCAGCGCTTCATCGGTCAGGTATTTGCGAAGGTGGATGATCACCTTTTCCTTGATCTCGTGCATGGTGAGGCCGCTCACCATGATGTCCCCGTAGAAGCCCAGCGTGATCGTGCCGTCAGGGCGTACGAGACGTTCACCCGAAATCGGCCGACCGGGCAGCGCTTCCAGCACTTCCACGATCACCAGGTCCGGGGCCTCCACCACATACTCAGGATGGGTGGTCTTGCTCAGCTCCCTGGGGAGATTGGTGCTGGCAATCTGGGCCTCTGGGGTGCGCACCGTTTGGCAACCGACCAGGCCCCACAAGGCCAGAGGCGCCAGGGCCAGCCTCCCCAGACGTCGGAGATCCTTCAGTCCGCGTTCCATGCGACACTCCTGCCCGGTCTCGCCGGGGCCGGAAGGATGAGGCCGATCGTCGTTCGGTCCCGATCCCTCTGACGGCAATCCTATGCGTCCATCGATCCCGTCGCGGGCCCGGCCGAGGTCTCAGCTCGGCCCGCGTTTCCGGTGGGGGTCCTCCCCGACCCGGCGAGGTCCGACTTCGAATCCTTCGAAATCGGACTTGACATGCAATTCATCGGCATCGCCTGACGATCCCTTCAGGACGATTTCAACGTCTTCTTCATTAACGCCCGTTGCTCGAATAATAGCGATTGAGACGCTGGTAACGGTCCCTGGTCCCGGGCACCGAGGCACCCGAGGCCCGACCGAAATAACGCCCCGCACCGCCCCCGGGCGGAGAGAGGATGCTGGGCATTTCCGCGGCTCTTGGCGCCGGTCCCGCCGCAGATCCCCGAGGCGAGAGCATCGCTCCGGGTTGCTGCTGCGACGTCCAAAGATAAATCAACGCATCGCTACGCGTCGTGTTGCCCACCGTGAGCGCTGGATTGAGATAAGGGTTCACATAGGGATTCTGAAAGGGGTTATAGTTTGCCGCCCCTGAGGCCGTCGCCGGTCGCCCTTGTGCGAAGCAAGAGGAGCTTCCCACAAGAGAAATCGCCGCGGCAAAAAGAACGCACGCAGCCCGACGGTCCATATTGATTCTCCCCTACCAGGCCACGCTTACCGGAATTCTCTCTCTTGCCAATCGGCCCATTCACCGGTCGGTCTGCATCTTTTCTGACTAACCAGCATGACCCCGATGTCGTGCCTGATCCAGATTCCCCTACCTTCCGGTTCAAGCGTCCTAACACAATTCGCCTCGGCCCCCCATCTTCGACTTGTCTTGGAGTCACCTTGATCCTGGACCCGATCGTCTCCTGTGGAAACAAGGTCCGCGAGCGTTGACCGATCCGTTCGGTTACGTACTGGATCATTCGCGTACAGCAAGCGAGGCGAAGGATGCGCACAATTCTGCCGCGAAGAGGCCACCGGCTGGCCCTGCTCGTCTGGGCGATCGTGGTCGGGGCCCCGGCCCTGGCCCAGGCTCAGCTCTTTCCGAATCTGCCGATCCGCCGCGAACGGCCGGATTGCGCCAACGAAAATCCTCAATACAAGATGATCCGCCAGGAGTACTGGGGCTATTACCCGACCTGCTGGAGACGGTTCCCCGCGGGCTGGGGCTGCCCGAGCCCCGATGCGCCGAACTGGGAGCAGGCCAAGCGAGACATCCCGCTGGACAAGCTTCCTGACTCCGAGGATACCGGCGACGCACCGGCGGGCTCGAATGGTGCTGCGCCCGAGACCGCACCTTCCGGGGCTCAGCCCCCCGTGGACTCCCCGACCCCTCGCGCTCCGGCCTTGCCGGAACTTCCCAGCGACAACGACTCGCCCTTTACGCGGCCGGTCACACCTCCCGCGGTGACTCCCGATTCTCCTCCCGCAGGTGGACCGCCCGCCGATCCGCCCCCGGCCACGGCTCAGGCCAAACCTCGCCGCGGCAGGAGCATGGTTGCCGGACTGTTCAACGGCCGGAAGCGCTAATTTTAAGGTCACCTTCGCGGCCGAGGCCTCCGCAAGGGGGCTTCGGCTCTCCGCGTTTTTCAAGCGGAGTTCAAGCGACGAGCACGCCTTCGTGCTCGTGAAAATAGCGGTCGAGGCTATCCGACAGTGGGGGAAGGTGAAAACCCCGCGAAGTTCCCAGAGCGGCAAAAGCTGGATGGATGGCCTTCCAGCCAAAATCGGAGGCGGGGATCCCGCGAATCGATGACGGGGCGAACCCGGCCCTCGCCGCCACATCCCTTGCTAGCTCCGCCCAGGTCATCGGATCCGGGTTCGAAAGATGCCATACACCCGACGCCCCATCGACGAGCAAATCCAGGCAGGCGTGGACCAGGTCGGGCAGATAAGTCGGGCTCAGGACGATATCGTCCGCCGCGCCAAAAACACGCCCGGCCTTCAAGGCTTCGAGGCACCGGGCGACAAAATTGAGCTCGTCCCAGGGCCCGAAGTACGCGCTCGTGCGAACGACGAGTGTCTCGGGATGCTCCCGTTTCACGAGTCGCTCGGCTTCCACCTTGCTCTGACCGTAGGCGTTCAAGGGGGCCACCCCAGCTTCTTCCAGGTAGGGGCGGGTGGTGCGGCCGTCGAACACGAGGTCGGACGAGAAGGTCAAGAAGGCGATGTTTCGCCGGGCGCAGGCTTCGGCGATCACCGCGGCTCCTTCGCCGTTCTCGCGAAGGCATCGTTCCCGCTCGATCTCGGCGCGGTTCACGCGGTGAAACCCGGCCGCGTTGATAACCGCCCAGGGCTGAAAGGTATCGAGAGCCCGGGCCACCGAGGTACGTTGGGTGATGTCTACATCCAGGCGACTCAGGGCCGCATGGCTCAATCCGCGTGCCTCGCAGATGCGAGCGAGGGCCTGACCCAGAGGGCTGGTTGCCCCCGTGATCAGGATGCGAGGGGCGCTCGTGGTGACCGGCTGAAAAGCATCGCGGGGGTCCGTCTCATAAAGACGCCCCGGGCGACGCCACCACCCCGGAGACCTGAGAACCGGATGTGTAGGTTCCACGCCTGAAGCCAACTCCTTCACAAGGGCGGCCACGGCCGTGGTGCGCGGTGGATCGGATCGGATGTCGAACATGCCCGATTCGTAGTTGTCAGACTCTCTCGTGACCAGGGTATCCCAGCCGATCGATCCGAAGGCGCTCCAGGCCGTCACGGCAAGGAGGTCCACACCATCTCGCCGGACCTGACAGGCCAGCTCCCAGATCTCGGCG
>JANOBY010000738.1:0-8570 GCA_031411935.1 Planctomycetales bacterium
CGATCACCTTCGCCGACGGCCTGAAGGGCAAGCTCCTCATGATCCACGGCACGGGCGACGACAACTGCCACTACCAGAGCTGCGAGCGCCTGGTCGATCGCCTGATCGCCCTGAACAAGGAGTTCCGGCTCATGTCGTACCCCAACCGCTCGCACGGGATCTACGAGGGGGAGAACACCTCGCGGCATCTCTACAACCTCATGACCCGCCACTTCGAGGAAACCCTGCCCGCCGGGCCTCGCGACTAAGACTCGACTCGACTCGCACACCGATCCACCCCGCCCGTTCCGCCCGGGCGGCGTATCCCTCCAACTCAAGGTGACGGTTTCATGCTTCGACGTTTCGCAGCCTACGGGATCGTGGGGATGAGTCTGATCGCCCCGGCGAGGGCCGACGACCCGAAGCCCGTGAAGGTCTTCATCCTCGCGGGCCAATCGAACATGCAGGGCCAGGCCGTGGTGGACCTCGACGGCTCGGACTACAACGACGGGAAGGGCACGCTCGCCGCCCTGGCGCGCGACCCCGAGAAGGCCGCGCTCGTGGCGCCCCTGAAGGACGACAAGGGGAACTGGCGGACCCGCGACGACGTGTGGGTCCGCTACAAGAGGGAGGACGCCCCCCTGCTCGCCGGGCCTCTGGGGATGGGCTTCAGCGTGTACGGGGACGCGCACCACTTCGGCCCCGAGCTGGGTTTCGGCCAGGTTGTGGGCGACGCCGAGGCCGAACAGGTCCTGATCATCAAGACCGCATGGGGCGGCAAGAGCCTTTACGAGGACTTCCGCCCGCCCAGCTCGGGCGGAAAAGTCGGGCCCTATTACACGAAGATGATCGCCGAGGTGCGCGAGGCCCTGGCGAACCTCAAGGCCGACTTTCCCGCCTACCAGGGGCAGGGCTACGAGCTCGCCGGGTTCGTCTGGTATCAGGGATGGAACGACGGGGTGGACCCGAAGAACGCCATCCCCGAATATGAACAGAACCTCGTGAACCTCATCAACGACGTGCGCAAGGAGCTCGACGCCCCGAACCTGCCCGTGGTCGTCGGCGAGCTCACGGGCGCCTGGGTGAAGGCCCCCGAGGAATGGACCCGCCTGCGAAGGGCGCAGGCCTCCGCGGCGAGGAGCCCCGAGGTCCACGGCAACGTCACCTTCGTGAGGACCCGCGACTTCGTGCGAAAGCCCGAGGACTCGCCCAACCCGGGGCACGGCCACCACGAATTCGGCAACGCCGAGACATATCTGCTCACCGGCAACGCATTGGGCCGGGGGATGCTCCGTGTGCGCGAGCCCGAGCCCGCCAAGCCCACGTCGCACACCCTGCGGGACGTGGAGGGGTGGGGCGTGAGGATCGACGATCGCCTGCTCAAATCGCCCGACGACGTCGTGGGGACGCGCGCGTTGCAGTTCCTCGCGGCACGGCTCCGCGACATCAAGGTCATCCTCCCTCCGGACAAGGTCGAGAGGCTGCAGGCCGTGCCCATCGTGCTCGACCTGTCTCACGGGAAGCTCGAAACCATGCAGTATCACCCGTCGGCGGGCTGGCTCACCGAGAACGGCTACGCGAAGGACCTCGCGAAGTGCGTCCACCTGCCCCGCGCGGCCGACCTGGACACCAAGCGCAACATCAACGAGCAGCCCTGGGTGATCCTCCACGAACTGGCTCACGCCTACCACGACCAGGTGCTCGGGTTCGACAACCCCGGCGTGAGGGCGGCCTACGAGGGCTTCAAGGCGAGCGGTCACGGCGAGAAGACGCTCCTGTACGACGGCCAGAGGGTGGGCCACTACGCGCTCACGAACCCCATGGAATTCTTCGCCGAGATGACCGAGAGCTACTTCGGCTCCAACGACTTCTTCCCCTTCAACCGCGCCGAGCTGAAGCAGGCCGAGCCCGAGATCGAGAAGCTCCTCCAGGAGATCTGGGAGCAGCCCGCCGAGAAGAAATCCTGAAGCGATTCGCGATGGTTCGGGGCGGTCGTCAGGAGGGAATGGGGCACCGAGACGCTCGACGGTGAACCGCTGTTGGCCCGGGAGATCGCTTGCGGGGGGCGTCGCGATAGTATGAGGCGTGAAGCCCCCGCGCTTCACCCGGCTCGTTGACAATCAGGACGACCACCCGGGGCACGGCCCGACCACGAGGGAGCCTGGACTTCGCGAAAACGTGATTTTGCAGAACGAACCCAATTTCGCCGCCCGGAACAACGGGCCGAATCCGTCGCATGTGCTTTCCTCATCGAGATTTGTCTCCCGAAATCGGGGCGAGACCGGGGAGTTTCCGAGCTGAAAACGAACCCAAAACGAAGCCAATTTTGGGTTCGTTTTGCGAGAACGGGCCCGTTGGTTGGGGTCTCAAAGCCCTGAAACGGTCATCACCGAAGGGTGAAGGAGATTGGCGGAGCCCGGTGGCGAGCGGGCCGAGGATCGTCTATAGTGCTCTCCGCTCGGTCGCCCGGAAGATCCACCTATGTTGCTCATCGACGCGTCCAGGATCGTCCCCTATGCCCCGATACCTGATGGAAACGTCCCGGCGGTGCCTGGGCCTCGCGGCGGTCCTCCTGGCCTTGCTCGTCCCGAGCGGCACGGCGAGGGCCCAGTGGGGATTCGGCGACATGATGTGGGGCTATAACCCCGAGAACGCCTCGCGCACGGTCGAGGCGATCAACCAGCGATCGCTCCAGGCCGGCCAGGCGGCGTTCGACGCCCGACGCAACATCCAGCCGGCGGCCAACGGCGCGAACTCGTACATGAATCGGGTTCGCGACACGGACTTCGTGGGCCGGTTCGACATCAGCACCCGCCGCGGGGTCTCCTCGGGCGTGGCCCGCGCCCCGGCCCAGCCCCGGCCCTCCACGCCCGCGCAGACGGCCCCGGCCCCCGCCCCCGCCCCCGCCCCGACCGTGATCGCGCTGGCCACCTTCTTCGACGCCGCAAACCGCCTGATCTGGCCCGCGGACGCGCCGGTCAACAGCGGGCTGGGCGACAAGCGCAACGTGTCGGACCAGGCGAGCCTGCTCGTCCTGCGCGAGGTGCAGGCCAATCGCGTGGCCTCGGTGACCAGCGTGGCCGAGGCCCGCTCCCTGCTGCTGGACTACGGACGCCCCGCCCTGCAATACCTCCGCGACGGGTCGACGACCCAGGTGGCCGACGGCTTCCATCGCTTCTTGCTGGGGCTGTACGAGGCCCTGGGCGCGGCCGCGCTTCCCCCCAGTCCCATACCGGCCGCCCCCCCTCTGCGGCGCACCCCCTGACATGACCCACGATCCGAACACGTCCCGGAGCAGCGCGATGGCAAGTCGGATGGCATTCGGTCTGGCAGCGGGCCTGGCCCTGGGGGCGAACCCGTTCGCCCCATCCCTGGCGAGGGCCGAGGACCCCCCGGCCTCGCTCTCCGCGATCGACGCCGACTTCGACCGCGACCTCGCGAAGCTGGAGAAGACCCGGCTCGAACGGCTCACGAAGCTCGCCGCCGGTTCCACCGGGGCCGAGGCCGATCGCGTGTACGAGGCCTGCTTCCGCCTGGCGATCGACGCAAGCCTCTACGCCGAGGCCCAGCCCGCGGCCCAGGCGGCCATGAAGACCAAGGGGCTGAATCCCCGCGTGAGCCTCATGGCCCACCTGGTGGACCTGGTGGCCCAGGCCAATCGGGGCGAGTACGAGGCGTCCCTGCGGAGCCTCGAGGCCGCCATCGCCAACCCCCCGCAGGACACCCAGGCCCTGCCCGTGGCCATGAAGCTGGCCTTGATCGAGGCCTATTACCAGAAGCTCGTCCAGAGCGGACAGACCGCCATCGCGGACAAGGCCCTGAAGGCGATCCAGGCGAAGGCCCAGGACCCGGCCATCGCCGACCTGGCGGCCCGAAGGCTCGCGCAGCTGGACCTCGTGGGGAAGCCCGCCCCCGCGATCGACGGGACCGACGTGGACGGCAAGCCGTTCTCCCTGGCCGCGCAGAAGGGCCACCCGGTGCTCGTGGTCTTCTGGGCCACCTGGTGCCTGCCCAACGCCCAGGAGATCGACGCCCTGACCGAGGCCTATACCCAGTTCGGGCCGAAGGGGCTGAAGATCGTCGGGGTGAACCTGGACAGCTTCCAGGCCGAGGGCCGCGCGGCCGAGACCGTGGCCTCCGACGTGCGCCGGTTCCTGGTCGAGCGCAACGTGCGATGGACGAACCTGATCGAGAGGCCGGGCGAACGCGACCTGACGAAGGCTTACGCCATCAGCGACATCCCCGCCAACGTGCTCGTGGGGCGGGACGGCAAGGTCGTGCAGATCGACCTGACCGCGGCCAACCTCAAGCGCGTGATCGGCAAGGCCATCGAGCCCTGAGCCGGACCCCGCGACGTGGTTCGGCCGGATGGATCACATGCGGTTACGCTGAGGTGAATCGAGGGACCCGGGGCCTCTCCCGACTCCGGGTCCTCAACGCCTGGCCTGGCCTGCCCTGCCCCGCCTGGCCTCGCGGGGCGTTCCTGACGGCCTGAATGGGCCCGCTCACGACGGGCGATGGCGCCTCGCTCGCGGCCTGCGCCGGGCGATCTCCACCTCGGGGCGGCGCTCTCCCTGGACCAGCGAGAGCATGCTCACGCCCTTGCTGCTCACGCGGGTGCGGAACACCCCGCCGGCGGTGCCGTTGCGGTCGCCGTCGATGGGCTGGCCGAGGGCGTTCTGGAGCCCGGAAGCCTGGAACTGCACGGCCCCTCGGATCGCCGTGCGGGCTCGGAGGAACAGCGTGACGGTCCTCGCCCGGTCGTCGTACTCGGCCCTGCGAAGACGGATGAGCTTGTCGTCGCGGGTCCCGAAGAGGCGATCCCGCCCGGGGTTGCCGAGCTTGTACTGCCTCAGGTCGAGGGCCGAGGCGGGGTCGAGCTTGCCGTCGAACGTGAGCACGATCGCCGAGACCGCCGCCTTCCTCCGGACCAGCCTCATGCTGATGACCCGGGAGGCCTGCGCCGACGGGTCGCCGAGGGAGGACGGCTGGAGGGGCGTAGTGTCCACCGGCGGCGAGGGAGGGGGATCTCCGCCTCCTCCGGGGAGGATCACCTCGGGCGCCACCACGATGACCACGGTGATCTCGGAGAACAGGGCCGGCGACCCGGCGTCGGTCACGCGAAGCCTTACCTCCACCGTGCCCGCCTGATCGGCGGAGGGGGTCCAGGTCAACGTCCCATTCTCGGAGAATGACGCGCCGGGAGGGAGCCCGCTCACGATGGTAACAACGAGGGGATCGGCCTGGTCATCGGTGGCCGTGGGGGTGAACGTGAACGGGGTCCCCGCCTTGGCGTTCTGAGGCGCGATCGGGTTGAAGACCGGCGGGCGGTTGGCCGGGGGGCGGGGCGTGATCGTGATCCGGACCGGGGTCGTCACGGGCTGGATCACGCCGTCGGTCACGGTCACGAGGAGGCGGAACTCCCCGCCCTGCGCCTCGGAGACCGGCCTCCAGAAGAAGGCGCCGGTCTGTGCGTCGATCGTGGCCCCTTCGGGCCACACGCCCGACGGGTCGGCCGCGAGCCCATAAAGAAGCGACTGCCCGGCGTCGGGGTCGAAGCCCTGGGCCCGGAAGGTGATGTCGGTGCCGAGCTGGGCGCTGAAGGGGGCCACGGGGTCCAGGGTCGGCGCGGTGTTGCCCGGGGGCGGAGGGGCGGTCACGAGCAGGAGCTCATCGCCCGAGCCCGGGACCGCTCCCAGGGCCAGGAGCCCTCGGGAGAGGAGCCCCAGCGCCAGGCTTCCCGCGCTCGTGTCGGACCCCACGCCCGAGACCGCGGTCGTGCCGGAGGGGGTGCCGTCGGTCTGCCAGAGCCCGAAAGGGCTCTGCGAGCCTGACGATGAGAAGAACAGGCGATCGCCGAGGACCCGGAGGTTCGCGGCCCCCGTCTTCACGAGGCGGGTGCCCGAGGGCGTGCCGTCGGTCCGCCAGAGGTCACGCCCCTGCCCGTTGTCGGCCAGGTAGTAGAAGCCCCCGCCCAGAGAGAGCCCGGCGATGGGCTCCACGCCCTGCAGGACGAGGGATCCGGGACGCGCCGAGGCGAGCGGCTGGATCGCCTCGGCGGTCCCGTCGGTGGTCCAGAGCTGCAGGCCGTCGATCCCGTTGTCGGCGACCAGGAAGAGACGTCCCAGGCCCTCCGTGAGGCCGTACAGCGCGAGCCGCGAGCCCAGTCCCGACTGGTCCACGACCTGCGTCCCCTCGGCCGTCCCGTCGCTCCTCCAGAGCTCGTTCTCGGCCCCGGAGGTCAGGAAGTAGAGCGACGAGCCGAGCACCGTGAGCGACGAGACCGAGGAAGCACCGAGGTCGCGGACCAGGGCCGTCCCGCCCGCCGTCCCGTCCGAGGTCCAGACCTGCGACCCCGAGAGGGACGTGAAGGCCATGCGCGAAGGGCCTTCCACCAGGTCGATCCGCCCGCCCGGGGCCGTCTCCAGCCCGAACGGGAGGGTCGCGTAGGCCGAGGTCCCGGCCTGGGTGCCGTCGGTCGCCCAGAGCTGCGAGGAGGCCGCCCCGGGGACGGCGAACACGAGGCGATCCCCCAGTCTCGCGAGGCGAGGCGGAGGGAAGTCGGGGCGGTACGGGACCGTGGCCAGGCGGACGGTCCCCGCCGGGGTTCCGTCGGTCTTCCAGAGGTGGGCCTCAAGCCCCGCGGGATCGCCCAGGAACAGGTAGGCCGAGCCCCGGAACGCGACGAGTTCCCCGGCCGCGAACCCTCCCCCGAAGGGCGAGCCCAGGAGGTTCGTCCCCCCCGGCGTGCCGTCGGTCGCGAACAGGGCCTTGCGGCCATCGAACGTCCCCACGCCGACGACCCGATCCCCGACGGTGATCGCGGCCTCGACCGTGCTCCCGTCCGAGTAGGACTTCGCGAATGTCATGAGGGGGACGGTCCCGCCCTCCGTCCCGTCGGAGGTCCAGAGGCGAGCCGGGGCATGTCCGTCACCATCGCGGCCGGCGAAGACGGCACCCGAGGCCCCCCGGTGGAGGGTGGAGGGGCCTCCGCCCCGCCCCACGCCCGAGCCTCGGGGGCCGGGCAGGAGGTCGCGCACGATCGCCGCGGAGCCGGGCGTTCCGTCGGTCGACCAGACCTCCTCGCCGTGGACGGGATCCTCGTAGGTGAAGAACAGGCGATCGCCCACGGTCACGAAGCTTGAACCGGCGAACGGGTTGCTCCCGGAGGGCGAGGCGAGGACGAGCCGGGTCCCCTCGGCCGTGCCGTCAGTCCGCCACAACTGGGTCCCGCCGTCGTCCCGATTGCGGAGGTAATAAACCTGCGTGGCCGCCGGGGTGAACCGGTAGGCCGAGCGGGCCAGTCCGCCCGGCTCGGCGAGCGACAGCGGCACGACCTGGCCCTCGTCCAGGGCATACAGACCGATCCCGCTGCCCGAGGGCGTGCCCAGGAAGACCACGCGCGACCCCACGGCGACGAAGCCCAGGTCGGTGGATGCATAGGCGAAATCGGGCACGGGGAACCCGCCCGCCTGGCCGAGCCTCAGGTCGTACACGATCCGCGGGGTCTCGTTGATCCCGCCGAGTGAGCGGAGCTCGATCCCGTGGTCCGGCTCATAACCGAGAAACGCCAGGGCCGAGCCCACGGCGGTCATCTGCGGGTTGAGCGCGGTTCCCCCCGGCGCGGAGAGGCCGCCCGAGGGGCCGGGGTTGAGGTCGGCCACGCGCCGGGTGATCCCCAGACTGCGGTCGGTCGCCCAGACCTCGGGGCCGGTCGCCCCGTCGTCCGCTCGGAAGTAGAGCGTAGTGCCCACCGAGGCCCAGTAGCCCCGGATGTCGCTGGGGTCCGGGAAGCTTACGCCGTCGGAGGGGCCTTCGTGGATGTCCTGAACGAGCGAGGTCCCTGCTTCGGTCCCGTTTGAGACCCAGAGCTCGCTGCCATGCGTCTCGGTCGCGATCACGAAGTAAAGGTCAGCGCCCGCGGCGATCTGCCCCTGCACCCCGTTCGTCCCCGCCCGATCGGGGAACGTGGCCAGGGGCGCGGGTGCCGAGGTCGAGCGATCGATCGTCCAGAGCCGGCTGGCCTGAGCCCCGCCGACCGTCTCGCGCGACCAGAAGGACAGCCGATCCCCCTGCAGCGGGTCGTGGACCACGAAGGGGGCGCTGGGGTAGGCGCTTCCGGGGCCGGGCACGAGGTCGGTCAGGCGCACCGTGCCCTCGGGGGTGCCGTCGGACCGCCAGACCTCGGTGCCGGTCGCCCCGTCGTCGGCGGCGAAGACCACGCCTTCGTCCACCGCCGTGAGCCCGAAACCCTGGAAGTCACGTCCGCTGTCCAGGCTCCGGAAGGTCTTCAGCAGGGACGTACCCTGACCGTCCGTGCGGAAGAGGTCGATCCGATCCTCGGCATTCCTCGCGGCGAAGAAGGTGCCGGAGTTCGCGGCCAGGACCGCGACCAGCGTCCGGTCGTTGATCGTTAGGTCGCCGATCAGGCTGGAGGCCAGCATCACGCGATCCTCGACCGCCTCGACGGAGGGCCGAAGCTTCATCAATGTGCGACGGAGGAAGGGCCTGCGCGGCCGGTACTTGCGGCTGCTCATGGACGCGCCTGGTGTCTGGAAGAGGCCGTTCCCGGCGATTGCGGGCTCACCTCG
>JANOBY010000739.1:0-3452 GCA_031411935.1 Planctomycetales bacterium
ATTTGATGTAAAGCCACGCTGATCTTCACTCGGGCGGCGACAGGGAATTCGCAGCGATCCACCTTCGGCCAGAACTGACCCCATCGCTCCGGTGTGTAACTCAAGGCCCGCAGGCTCAGCACCACCGCCGCACCATCCTCGGTCCACTTCATCCCCGAGCCGCACAGCCGCTGCTTGACGATCACCTTGCACGCCGCCTCCGTCACGCCGCTGCCGATCGGCTCGTTCGCAGCCACCCGGCTGGAGTAGCCCATCCGGCCCGCACCCGACTGGTCCGCGAAGTACGTGATCGCCTTCTGGACATCATCGTCGCCCTTGGCCCAGGGGCGTTCCCGAGCCAGCCTCCGCAACTGCTTCAGCACCCACTCGGCCCCGCCCTCGTCGTGCTTCAGCCGATGGCAGGCATCCTCCAGCCACGCCTGCTTGATTCGGGGCTGGCCCCGGTACAGGACCGCCGCTGCCTTGCCCAGGTACTCCGCGGCATGCCAGAAGTCGGTCACTTGCACGTCGGTGTGCCGACCCAGGAAGTCCCAGTTCCCCTTAGGCCCGTCGGCGATCCCCACGGAACGGGCGTCGGGGCACTGGGCCTTGGCACGCGCGATCTCCGCCTCCAGGCGGCCGAGGAACTCGGCCTTGCCGTATTCCGGCGTCGCCCCCAGGTAGACCGTGTGCTGCCGCTCGCCGGCCTTGTCGTAGAACGAGAGCGTGCCGACCATGGTCTCGCGCCAGCCGTCCTCGCGGAGATGCAGGCAGGTCCCGTCCAGGCTGATGGCCACCGCGGCGGGGGGCTCCTCGAACTTCGGCGGGGCGTAGCTCCACTCCTGCTCCTTGGCCATCACGGCCGCCGCCACCGCGTCGGCGACGTCCTGGATCAGGCAACGGGAGACCGCCCGACCGTGGTTCTCCTCCAGGTCGACCTGAGCCCGGGGCGAGCTGAACTCGGCGTACTTGTGCGAGAGGACCTTGGCGAAGCGGGGCGTGGAGGTGACGACGATCCGGGCGTCTCGGTCGAGAGGGCAGTAGGTCGGTCCGCCCTCGGGGCTCTGGTAGACGTGGCGGGCGAGGGTGGCCACGCCGTAGGGGGTCTGGTAGTCCTTCTCGACCGGGCCCTTGGTGGTGAACTTGACCGGGCCGACGATGATGGGCGAGCCGTCGGCGTCGAACTGCCTGAGGCCCTCGGCGGTGGCGACGACGCCGGCGTCGTTGAGCCGCTCCTGGAGTGTCTCCTCGAAGTCGAGCATGGAGTCGCTGTAGGGGACCTCGACCTGGAGCGTGAACGAGGTCGAGGTCCGGGAGACGATCGTGGCATTCATGGTTCCAGTCCCGTGGGTGAGAACTGGAAACCAAGATTACCACACAAGTTCGGCTACATCAATTCTCGGTCGAACCCGGGCCAACTATCTGCACGTCTGCGAGGCCGCCCGGGGCAAGGGGGCCGAAGGAGCCGACGAATTCGCCGCGGGCATCCGCGAGGTCCTCGCCGGCCGATGCACCGAGTTCGCCCGGGAATACCCTTGCCATGCCCCGGATCGACAGCGATGGTACGTCGGCCGGGTGACGCGCCTTTCGGGAGACGGCCCGGGGCGGGCGTTGGTGGGGTCACGCCTCGGAACGACCCGGATATTTCACCTGGCGATGGTGCCATGACTTGCGCGATGGCCTTACTCCTTGTAGGGTTTGGTGTTGCACGATCCGAACCCCTCCGGACGCAAGGCCATCGCTATGACAGACTGTAACGCCGATCCCATGACCTTTTCCAGGCTCGGGTCCCGGGCCGTCCTCGCCGACTTCAACGGCGGCCGGCTGACCTCCGACGCCGGGGCCCTGCTGCTCCGCGAACTCGACGACCGACTCGGCCTCTTCGAGGCGATCGACGCGGCCATCCCCGACCCGCGCGATCCCGCCCTCATCGTCCACGACCAGCGGGCCATGCTCGCCCAGCGGGTCACCGCGATCGCCCTCGGCTACGAGGACCTCAACGACCATCAGACGCTCCGGGCCGACCCCGCCCTCCAGCTCGCCGCCTCACGGACGCCCGAGGAGGCCCGGCCGCTGGCCTCGCCCCCGACCCTCTGCCGGCTGGAGAACCGCGTCGACCGCCAGTCCCTGATCCGGATCGCCGAGGCCCTGGTCGATCAGTTCATCGCCGCCCATCCCGAGCCGCCTGAGTCCCTGATCCTCGACTTCGACGCCACCGACGACCCGATCCACGGCAAGCAGGAAGGTCGCTTTTTCCACGGGTACTATGATCATCACTGCTTCCTGCCACTCTACGTCTTCTGCGGCGACGAGCTGCTGACGGCCTACCTCCGGCCCAGCGACATCGACGCGACCAAGCATGCCCGGGCGGTCTTGAAGCTGCTGGCCCGTCGGCTCCGGGCCGCCTGGCCCGAGGTGAGGATCACGATCCGCGCCGACAGCGGGTTCTGCCGCTGGCGGCTGATGCGGTGGTGCGACTCCAATGGGATCGGCTACGTCCTGGGCCTGGCCAAGAACGTGGCGCTCCAGCGCCAGGCTCGGGATTGGATCGAGCGGGCCGAGCGGCAGTTCGGCCGGACCGGTCAGCCGCAACGCCTGTTCGGCTCGTTCTCGTACGCGGCGGGGAGCTGGGACCGGTCCCGGCGGGTGATCGCCAAGGCCGAGCACAACGCCCAGGGGGCCAACCCGCGATTCGTCGTGGTCAACGTCCCGGGCGATCCGCAAGAGTTATATGAGGACGTGTACTGTCAACGAGGCGAGATGGAGAACCGGATCAAGGAGCAGCAGCTCGGGCTCTTCGCCGACCGGACGAGCTGCCACCGGTTCCTGGCCAATCAGTTCCGCCTGCTCTTGAGTTCGGCGGCGTACGTGCTGATCCAGGCGTTGCGTCGCGAGGCGTTGTCGGGGACCGAACTGGCGCGGGCGCAGGTGGGGACGATCCGGCTGAAGCTCTTCAAGGTGGCGGCGCGGGTGGTGGTGACGGCGCGTCGGGTGGTGTTCCACCTGGCCAGCAGCTCCCCGTATCACGCGGTGTTCCGGGAGGTCTTCGAGCGGTTGATGGGAGGTCGAGCGTGCCAAACGGCCGGGACGGGCTGAGCCGAGAGAGATGATGAAGGTCGGGTCGGCCCTGGCCTGGGGGTCAGGGGGTAGGTACGCGCCGAGAGTGCGGCGGGGCGGCCGGGGAACCCCGAGCGGGCCAACAACAAATCAATAAATAATTCCGCGTCCTCGTTCGAGGGGCGGGTGAAATATCCGGGCTAGTCCCTAAACCAGCGTAATGCGTTGTTTGACACACCCTTGACAGTGCCTTGGACCTCGGAAAAACAAGGGCGAAACGATTCTAAGGAATTAGGAAAGGCGCTCACTTGAAACCGTCACTCGTCTCCGAATTCGTTAGAATCGATTTCCCCTACGATTCATGGAGTGAAACCCACTGTCAGCCCTATGTCAAACAACGCATTACGCTGGTTTAG